>JAUIMF010000112.1 GCA_030433415.1 Gammaproteobacteria bacterium
GAGAGCCTCGGCTTCATCTTCGACGGCAAGGTGGCGTATTCGACCGACGTGGCCACGCTGACCGAGGCGCAGCTCGACCGGCTGTCGGGGTTCGGGTTGGACCTGTGGATCGTGGATTGCCTGCGCGAGGAAGAGAGCGGGGCGCATGCTTCCCTGGCCCAGGCCACCGCATCCTTGCCCGTGCCGTCGCGTCCGCCCCTGACCAGCACCTCGAATCGCCCCTCGCGCAGGGCGGTATCGATGGCGACGACGCAGCACTGGCTGCCGAAACGGTTGGCGATGGCGTCGATCAGCGAGGGGTCGGCCACGGCCGCACTGTTGATCGAGACCTTGTCGGCACCGGCCTCGAGCAAGGCCTGCGCATCCGCCGCCGTGTCTTCGGGCTTGATCTTGCGGAAACTGGCGATGGCCCAACGACCGTCCGACTTCACCAATTCATACACCAGCGTCCTGGTTGATGTGCTCTGCCCGCCAGACCTGAAGGTCTTTGTGCGCGAAAACTCCGCGGCGATCTCACCAAAATCACCGGCCTGCCGGAACGTTCCCAGCTGCCAGCTGTCCGGTCGAAAACTCAGCAGCACAGCAAACGCCGCGCCACTGCCTGTGCCGGCAATGGTAGTCTGTCGACTGCTGACCCAGTAATCATTGATGCCAGACTGCCCGATCAGCGTCGAGCGCTCGGCACCATCCAGCCCGGAATCGTAAACCCGGTTGACCGTTGCCACCGCCTCACTGATATAGGCCTCGACGACCTCTACGGGACCAACTCCCGCACTGTCATCTGCCTCCTCCGCAACAACAGCAGCAACATTTAACCAGCCGCCCACCAGCAGACCGGCCGCGCACTGCAACACGCTGTGCATTTTCATGGTGACTCCTTACTCGCTACCGTCAGTTCATACGCTGAAAATTTTTCTCGAAGCGACGGGTTATTGGAACGAATCTCGATCATCAGGCCCTCACTCTCCTGCGCGGGCAACGCCAGCTCCATCGCGTACGGTTCGCCGCGGCTGGCAACACTCTGGATTCGCCGCCCGGTGGACAAGCCTTTCACAATAACCCGCGAGGCGAACTCCGGCTCGCTGAACGCCAGCGCCAGCGTCGCTCCGGCTGCACCGGGCGGGAGCGCGACGCGGTAGACGTCCTTGCGATCGCCATCGCCCAGGTGACCCGTAATCGGTGTACCCAACTCCAGTGTCGGCGTATCTGCACCCAGGTCGTCACCGGCCTCGACCCCCAGGTACTGGTCACTGGCGTCGATCACTTCGATATTGAACAGTGCGTCCTTGTGCACCCGGTCATAGTCGCTGCTGATGCTGAAGACAAACCCACTGCCTGCCAGGTCGCTGAATCCCACATGCCCGTAACTGCCCGGCTCGCCCGCCAGGCGAACCGTCCGGCCCCCAATTTTGCCGCCGTCGGCTTCGTAAATGCGAATGGTGTACTGCGCGTACCCCAGATCAGATTCCACCTGGTCATTGTCTTGGCCGTCGCCGTCGCGGACCAGCCGGCGAGACTGGATCAGCCCGCGTACAACGCCGTGCTGGCCGCGCGTTGTGTCGACCCGGAAAAACATCTCCTTACCCCTGGGCAGGTGATCGGTCAGGGTGTAGGTGCCCGGTGTCACGAGCGGCGCCTCGTCCGCCGTCTCACCACCTGTCACCGGCGAGATGGTGCGCAGCCAGTCCGGGTCGACCTTGTTGGCGGTCACGGTTATCACCTCGGTGAGCGCTTCTTGCAACTGCGCCGCATCGCGCGCGTCGTAATACGCACCACCACCGGCAGCTGCCACATCCTTCATCACCGCTGCCTCATCGACGGCGAGATCGAAACCGACGATGTGCACCTCCAGGTCAATACCTTTTTCCCGCAGCGCCGCCGCAACGGCCTCGGGATCGCCACCGCAGCTTTCCTCACCGTCCGTCAGCAGAATAATCATCTGCTTCGCACTGGGCACAGCCAACAGGTCTTCACCGGCCAGCTGGAGGCTTGCCGCCAGCGGCGTGTAGCCATACGGGACGAGACCGGCGACCTGGGCGCGAATACTCGCCAGCTGGTTCGGCGCCACCGGGTTCAGCAACACCGTGTTAGGACAGGAGGCCTCAGGCGTCTTGGGCACCGATGCGTCAAAGCCGTAGGCGCGAAACCCCACGATAAAGGCATCGCTCTCCAGCCCCGCCAGGGCCTCGCTCAATGCCTGCCGGGCCGAAGTCATTTTGCGCACACCCTGCAGCCGACCGGCCATGGAGCCGCTCACGTCCAGAATAATCTCAACGGCAACGGGCAGTTTCTGCTCCTGCGCCACGCTGACATCCATCTCCAGAACCAGCGGTGCCGTCGCCGGCGCGGGCTGCGCCGGTATCTGCGTCACCTCGCTGAACTCGACGGAGGCGGCCTCTGCCGCGGGCATCTGCATCGGCGCAGGCGGCTCAAAACTGCCGGGCAATGCAGCGCCGATCGCCGCCGCGAGGCTCGCGGCGCTATCGGCCAGCGCAAACGTACCGCCCCCGGCGAGCGCAATGCGCCCAAGCTGCGCGAAATCGCCCGCGCTACCGATACCGATCGTGTCAATGGGTATACCCGCCGACTGCGCACCGCGGGCGAGCTGCACCGGATCGCGCTTGCAGTTCTCAACGCCGTCCGAGATAAGAATGATCTTGCCGCCGCCCAGTGCCTCCAGTTCCTTCGAGGCAACAGCAATGGCATGTGAGATGTTGGTTTTGCGCCCCTGCGGGTCTGCCAGGTCGGCAGTCATCGTTTGTAGATGCGTCGCGGTGATGACCTCGCCATTGGCGATTACCTGGCGCGACGCGGTGCAGTTTGCGGCATCGTCCCCCCGCGCGTGACCATTCGCGAAATAGGTTACCGAGATATTGGTCTGGCCCAGGAGCTGACTTTCGAGGCTTTGAAGTGACTGCTGGGCAATTTCAAACTTGGGAGTTCCGTTGAGCGGATCGAGCATACTCCCGGACATGTCCAGCAGGATGGCATGGTGCCTCGCCTCTTCCGCGGCGACCGCGACGGAAAGAGACAGGAGGGATGCCACTAAGCCGATTCGGAAAATCCGTTGCGTCAGGCCGGGTGCGTGCATACCCGCTAAGTCCTTTTATTATATTGCTTGCACTGAGTGTATAGCGTCGAAGGTGGGGGATGATACGAAATACTACCCAGCAACCTGAAATGCACAAAGGCTTCGACGTCTTCACTGGTAGAAAACCGTGGCCGGTGTCAGGTCCAGGTGAAAGTGATCGTCGTGAGCGTCGTCGTACTCGGGCGTCAGGATCACGCTGAAGATCTGTCGCTCCCACAGTGTGTCCGTGAATTGGCGCAGCCAGGCGCCCGCGGTGGTCACGGGCGCCTCGACGCCATCCTCCCAGTCCCCTGCCACCGTCAACACGCTGTCGTCGTCCAGCCGGAAACCAAATATATCTATGGCTTCGCCAAGACCATGCATGGACAACTCCGCGCCGCCAACGATCAGGCGGCAGCTATAGGGATTGACGATGAAAATTTCCCTGGCTCCCATCGAACGGGCTACGTCCAGCATTGATTCAATCGCGTTCACCAACGAACACGAAGCGAGCGCGGGAGCGCTTTCCCCTCGCCGGATATCGATCATTGCGGTGTCGCCCAGCGGGCTGTAAAGAAAAACGGGGTCCTCAATATCGCACGTAAGTTCAGGGTAACCTTCGGGGTGTTCCGCCGTGAACGCTACCGGAGTGAACAGCACATCGCGCGACTCCAGTCCGCGGCGGCAGTCAGTTTGCGCCGCAGGTTCACCGGGCGCGCAAACCCCTGTCTTGAAATCCGGGACGGCATTGCGCGCAAGTAACTTGCAGGTGTAGCCGTCGCGGCAGGCGCTACCGCCGTTCTCGACGAACCGGGGATCGCACCTGGACAGGCAATAGCCGGCATCCGAAATGCCGACATCGAGGCCGTTGGTACAGAACGTCACGGGGAAATCATCCAGATCAGGACACAGCGTGTCGCACGACAACGAGCACGTGCCGCAGGGGAACCCTGCCACTTCCCGCAAGCAGGTACCACCTTCGAACCCGCAGTCCCCATCGTCCTGGCAGGCAGCACCGACCCACGGTGATGACCAGGCCGGACACGACAAGGGCTCGCCAAACGTCAGAGGAATCGAGGCGTTGTCTGCAGCATCATCACAAGCCGCGAGTACGCAGCAAATGATCAACAGGGTGGCATAACGCATGGGATCACCGATGTCCTGTCTCCGCCGTTCGAGCGTAGACGCTAGCCATGGGGACGGAAGAGATTATACTGTATGGGAGTGCGGTATGACGCACAGATTGATCTCTGGAAGGCAGGCAATGGCAGAGGACACACGATCAAATACAGCGGCCAGCAAGGCGGAGGTGGGCCTTGACCGGGACGTCTTCACACGCGACCTGATCCGCGAGCTGGCGGGAACATTGGAAGATGTCATCGGGCTGGAGGACGCGTCGGGCTTCATCAGCGTGGTCGGCCAGTTAATCGGCGAAAAGATCAACACTGGCTACCGCAATGCGCTGGCGCTTCAGAAGCTGGATCGCGAGCAGGTGGGTGATGTCCTGGTCGACCTGAAGCGCCGCATCCAGGGTGACTTTTTTATCCTCGAGGAAACCGACGAAAAAATTGTGTTTGGCAATCGTCGATGCCCGTTCGGCGACAAGGTGCTCGACCGCCCCTCGATGTGCATGATGACCTCCAACGTGTTCGGGCACATCGCGGCGGAAAACCTGGGGTATGCCAAAGTCTCCCTCGAGGAAACGATCGCACAAGGCGCACCCGGCTGCCGGGTAGTCGTCTACCTGCAAAATACTGCGGAAGCCGAGGCCTGCGAAGGCCGTGAATACGTGAGCACCTAGCCGGTGGCATCGCCGACGTTGTCGTGGGCCGAACTGGCGGAGATTCTACCGGGCCAGGTCCTGCTGATTGACGCCAACGATTGCGTGGTTGAGGCCAGCGCAACACTCGCCGACCTGCGCAGTGCGCTGGCTGCGGGTGAGCCGGTACCCCTCACCGATTTGGTCGACGCACCTGACGAAACTGTCACGAAATTCCTCGCCATGGCCCGCAGGGCCAGGCAGCCAATACCCGGCAAGCTGGCGATGCGGCAGCGCGACGGCACCACGCTAACGTTCCAGGCGCGAGGTGCGCGCATCGGCCCGCCGGACGCCAACATCGTGGGCGTTTTCCTGCAAAACCCCACGGTTTCCTCAAAATCCGACCGTTTCAATATCCTCAACACCACCATCGACCAGCTGAAGGTGGAGATAGAGCGGCGCCGGCATGTCGAGTCTATGCTCGAAGCCGAAAAGGAGACACTGGCCAGCGTCTTCAAGGGGAGCGACCTGCGAGAGGCCCTGGGCATCCTGGCGCGCGCAGTGGAGGCCAACAGCGGGGGAATGCTGGTTTCGATTCTGCTGAGTGAGGACGGGCGGCTGCTTCGCCACCTCGTGGCACCCGGTCTGCCCCAGATGTATACCGAGGCAATTGACGGCCTGGAGATAGGCCCCAACGTGGGCTCGTGTGGAACTGCCGCGCACACCGGCGAGATGGTCATCGTCAGCGATATACAGGCCGATCCAAAATGGGAGCCGTTCAGGGAAGTCGCCGCGGCGGCAGATTTGCGGGCCTGCTGGTCTGCGCCCATCCTCGCATCTAACGACGAAGTGCTGGGCACCCTGGCGATGTATTACCGCACGCCTCGCGAGCCTACTGCTGCCGAGCTGAACCTGATCAGCAACAGCGCCTATGTCGCCAGCATTGCGATCGAACGCTTCCGCTCACAGGAGATGCTCACCGATCTGTTGATAAAGGAGCAGCAGGGAAGAGAACAAGCGGAGGCGCAAAATGCCGCCAAGGACGAGTTCCTGGCGATGCTGGGTCACGAATTGCGCAATCCACTGGCGGCGATCACAAATGCCACGTTGACGCTGAAGGCGCAGCGCGAGGCCGAAGCCACCAGCGGCGCATCCGCCGATTCGTTCCTCGATATCATCCTGGGCGAATCGAGCCTGCTGAAGCGCATCCTCGACGACCTACTCGACATTGGCAGACTCAGCCGTGGCAAGTTACAACTGCGCAAGGTAACGATGGACCTGGACGACTTTGCCGCGCAGATCCGCAAGACGGCACCGGCGACCTACCCACAGCGCAAACTGGTATTCGACATACAGGAAGATCTCGGGTTTATCGTCGCTGACCTCTCGCGTATTCGGCAATCGATACAGAACCTGCTGGACAACGCGGTCAAGTATTCCTCCGAAGACGACCTGGTGACGCTGTCGATCAGCGCCACGGACGAGCTAGTGACGTTCACCGTTGCCGATACCGGCGACGGCATCGATGCAAAGCTGGCCGAGACCATCTTCGATCCTTTCGTCCAGCTGGATAACTCGATCGCGCGCACTAACAGCGGGCTGGGATTGGGTCTGGCGCTGGTTTCGCAGTTTACCAAGATGCACGGCGGGCAGATCACCCTGCACAGCGAGGGAAAGGGCCAGGGCAGTCGCTTCACGATAACGATTCCCCGGGGAGAGCCTGACGACGCTCCGGCTCCTGCGCCCGGCGAAGATCGACCTGCGCCGACCGCATCGAGCAAAAAGGTACTGGTAGTCGAGGACAACGAGGGCGCGCGCGAAGGTTTGTGCCAACTGCTGGAACTGTGGGGTCACACCGTGTCGTCGGCGGCCGATGGTCGGGAGGCGCTGGCATTGTTCGCCAGCGATCCGCCCGACATCGCGCTGGTTGATATCGGCTTGCCCGAGTTCGACGGCTACGAGGTCGCTGCCCGCGTCCGCCAGCAGTCAGGGGGCGACGAGATCCACCTGGTAGCCCTCACCGGCTACGGCCTCGACACCGACCGTGCCCGCGCCCTGGAGGCAGGTTTTGACGATCACCTGGTGAAGCCGGCAGAAGTCCAGGAGCTCATGGCTATTCTGGGGCCGCCGCAGTAACAGGCGCGGCGCATGAGTTTTTGTATGGTGGAAGTGGAAAATCTACATGAGCGAGCCTCCTCGATGCTGATCGCATCTCCCGTCAGAACCCTTGTGCTCTATACCTCTTTCGTATAGTTGCTGATACGAAACTGCGCATCGAAGTTCATCGATCGGTACAGCGGCTCCCCCTCAACCGAAGCCTGCAACGTCACATGAGCCGCGCCGCATTCCACGCTCCGCCCCAGCAGCAGATTCATCAGCGCCCGTGCGATACCCCGGCCGCCAAAGGCTTTCGGTACGCCAACCTGGTGGATACCCGCGACTATGCCGGTCTGGAACAGCAAACCTGTAGCGACCACACGGCCTTCGACCCGTCCCAGATACAGCTCCAGACCCTGAGCCCCGAGAGCGCCGCTGATGATTTCAGGGTCGATGTGATAGTTGAAAGCGGTCCCTCCAACCTCACACCAATTGCGAATATCCTCGGCAGAGCCGACACGCTGCAACTCAATTCGCTTTCCGTCTTTCAGAACAGCAGTCGTACCGATATCGATCGGACAACCAGCCAGACCGAGTGTCATGGCTGTCTGGTGGAATGAGATCTCGTAGCCCTGTGCCGTTAGCGCTTTGCTCAAGTCCGTTGCAAGGGGGCCCTCCCAGACCGGCACGATATAGCCTGCCGGCAAGGCGGCGATTACCTCGGCGAGTTGTTCCATCGTCGGCAGACGATTTCGAGTATCGAACCAGCAACGACGAGGCCAGCCCAGGTTTATATATGCGGGGACCGGGTCTTCCGCGGTGACGGGAAACGTTCCCATTGCCCGCCACAGGGCGGTAAGGTTATCGATGTTGGCCCGGGCAAGTTCGTCTTTAGTGAATTTCATGGCTCATTCTCCGTTGATCAACACAATGCCGACAACAAGCGCCACGACCCCCGCGAGCCTCGGCCAGGTTATTGGCTGCACCGGCAAATCTAACCAACCCAAATGGCCGG
>JAUIMF010000018.1 GCA_030433415.1 Gammaproteobacteria bacterium
GCGCGGTGATGGATATGGTCGAGGAACTGCCCGAGGCGTATCAGCAGCGTGGCGATGAAAAAATCACGCCGTGGAGTGGTGAGCCGGTGATCGTAAGGTAACGTGCCGCAGGCGGTAACCGTTGCGGCTAGGGTTCACGTTGCAGCCGCCGTGTGAAGGCACTGACGTTATCGGGGCGGGCGAGCCGGTAGCCCTGGGCGTACTGGATTCCCAGCAGTTTGCAGACATGCAACTGCTCATCGGACTCGATGCCCGCCACCGCGAGCCGAATGTTCAGCTGGTCGGCCAGCGCCTTGAAACCGCGCAGAAACACCAGAGTTTTCTCGCCTTCCTCGCGCTCCAGTTCGTGGATCATGCTGCCGTCGATTTTGACCTTGCTGATGGGTAGGCGAAGCATGGGCGCCACCGAAGAAAGCCCCTTGCCAAAGTTTTCCAGCGTAATGCCAAAGCCACAGGCAGCCAGATCGCGTAGCCGACGTTCCACAATGTGAGCTTGCATCTGCAGCGTGGTCTCTGAGACCTCCAGTTCAATGGTCGGAGGAGGCACACCGTGCGCCGTGGTGGTTTGTACGAGCAATTCGAGCAGGTTCGCGTCGAGAAGCTGCTGCGACGACAGGTTCAGCGACAGGTACAGTTCGTTGTCGATCTTCAGCCAGCGGGCAAAAGTGCTAATTGCCTGCTCAATTACCGTTTCGCCAAGCTGGAAGATCAGGTCGCCGCTTTCGGCCATGGGAATAAACGTGCCCGGCAACAGCGCCTCGTTGTTGCTGGAACAGCGCGCCAGCGCTTCGGCGCCCGTAATCTTTTTTTGGTCCGCACTGTAGATCGGCTGGTACAGCACATAGATGTCGTGGTTGTGAATCGCGTGAGCCAGCTTGCGCTCCGCATTCTGGCGCCCGAAAAACTCCTGCTGCATGGCGTCTTCGAAGAAGGCAATCTGCCCCGTTCCCGTGGCCTTCGCCCGGTACATGGCAACATCGGCAAACTTCATGAGTTCATCCGGGCTCCTGGAGTTTTGCGGTGCGATGGCAATGCCGACGGAAATACTGGTGGAGATTTGATGATCGCCCACGGCAAACGGCTTCTCGAACAGGGCAATCAATCGTTTTGCGACTACTGCGGCGTGGTGGGAGTCTTGTAGTCCCGGCAGCAGGATCGCGAACTCATCGCCACCGAGTCGGCCAAAGAATTCATTGCCGCGAAGCGTGTCACTGATTCGCTGCGTAACCCCTCGCAGTAGGCCATCGCCTGCCTGATGGCCGTAGGTGTCATTGACGCTTTTGAACTTGTCGAGATCAAAAAGCAGCAGCGCAAGGCTCGTGTCTTCTTTGCGGGACCCGTCGATGGCGCGGCGCAGGCTCTTGTCGAAGCGGGTACGATTGTAGAGTCCGGTAAGCGTATCGGTGTCAGCGCGGGTTTCGGCGTCTTTGACCGCTTGCTCCAGCTCAAAGCGTGCCCGGGCCTGCATCACCACTCGCGATAGTTTGCTGACATTGATTTCGTGCTTGAGCAAAAAATCCTGGGCGCCCGCGCGAATACAACGTAGGGCGAGATCTTCGTCCTCAGAGTTACTAATGACAACGATGGCGGTGCCACGAGCTTTGCCGCTATGGCGCAGTTCCGTGAGCAATTCAAAACCATCTCGCCCCGGCATGATGTAATCGAGCAATATCAGATCGTAGCGGTTTTCGAGCACGGCCTTGAGCCCCTCGTCAAAGCCTGTTGCCTCTGAAAGCTGGGCGTTGAACTGCGGTGCTTTTTGCAGCGTGCGTCGTACAAGTTCGCGGTCGACCTGATCGTCATCGACGATCAAAACCCTCATGATGGCGGGTGGAACATCAATGCTCATAAATGTGTCGCCTCGCCGCCGGTGTTTTGGGACCAGAATTCCCTCAGCACCTGCGTAAACCGTTGCGGATTGGCCGAGCATTCGTCTTTAAGCAGATATCCTGTGACCTGCAGGCGTCGGCTCTCGACGACGTCCTCCCGACGTTTTGAGGTGGTGAGGACATAGACCGCGGTATCGGCGAGTGCGTCGTCGGCGCGCAGCTCCCGCAAAAATTCCAGACCGCCCATGCGGGGCATATTCAGGTCCAAAAGAACGAGCAGCGGGGACTCGAGGTCCTCGGACCTGAGCCGATCCAGAGCTTCCAGACCATTGGCGGCATGAATCAGCCGATAGCGAAGATTGGAGCGTGAGAGAATGCGCTCTACCAGCATGACGTCGACCTCGTCGTCTTCGACGAGCAGGATCGACAGGGGTGGGCGTGTCTGCATCTAGGCGCTCCCCTCGGCGATATCCGAAATATGGGTATCTTCGTCGGCGGGTGTAAGGGGCCAGCGTACCGTGAAGCGGCTCCCCCGACCCTCGGCTGAATCCAGGGTGATCGATCCACGCTTGCTTTTAATAACCTTGCGCACAATCGCCAGACCCATGCCGCTGGATTCCACATCGTCGCGAGACTGGAGCGTGGTGAACAGCGAAAAGATCTTTTCGTGGTACTCCGGTGCAATGCCCGGGCCATTGTCGCTGACCGAGAACTCCACGAAGTCGTCGTCGACATCATCGACGCTGAAGACAACTTCACCCCGGTCTTTGTCGTTGTACTTCACCGCGTTGCTGATCAGGTTCTGAATCACCTGACGCAACGGTACCCGTCGAGAAGTCAGTGATGGCATGGTCCCGGTAACGCTTACAGTGCAGGCTTCGGGCACATTCACGAGGTCGATGGCTTCGGTTACCACATCGGCCAGACTCAGCTGCTCGACCGGTGATTCGAGGCGTCCAACGCGAGAGTAAGCCAGCAGGTCTTCAAGTAGTTGCTCCATGCGCTTTACCCGGCTGCGCAGCAGGTCAAAGTGCTGCTTCGACGTGTCGGGGAGCACCTGTGCGCAATCCTCTTCGATCCATTGGGCAAGGTTGTCAATCGCCCGCAAAGGAGAGCGCAGGTCATGAGAGGCAACGTAGGCAAAGTTGTCGAGTTCTGTATTGCTGGCCTTGAGCTGCTCCTCGCGGCGCATAAGATCGCGAGTCAGGGCTTCAGATTGGTCTAGGAGCTGCGCGGTGCGCTGGTGGGCGTCGCGTAACGCCTCGCCCGCTCTGGCCAGCAGGCCGATCTCGTCTTTGCGTTCGCTGCCGGGTACGTGCTCGAGTGCTACCCCGCGGCCGAGTTGCTCAATCGCATCGGTAACGGCGTTGACTGGCCGGATCACGCTGCGGCCCAGCCACAGGGCGATGGCGAAAGCCGCAAACACAAGACAGGCAAATACCAGCAAAACAACTTGCCTGGCCCGCTCCAGTTTGACCCTCACGGAAAGCACGGATTGTGCCTGGCGGGTCGCAATGAAGTTGCGGATGTCCGCCGATAGGCGGTTCAGCTCGTTGGTATTACCGGCAATGACCACGTTGGTATGAAAAATAAGATTGCGGTCGATCTGTATCAACAGATTGAATGCCCGCTTCAACTCGATCAGCAGACGTGATACATCACCCGCCTGCTGCGCGGTTTGCTCTTCAGCGGCCAGGGCCAGGCGAGAAAAGTACTCCTCACTGTCGTCAATCAGAATTAAAAAGCGCTCCTGCAATGCGTATTCGTGAGTGCGAAGATAGCTCTCGGCAGTCACCTCGGCGTCGAAAATCTGCTGCAACTGAGCGGCAGAGTTCAGGTGTTCCGCGCCATCGGTGGTCACGAGCAAGTGGTCGATCGAAACCACCTTCGCCACTGCATCCACAAACAGGTCGCGCAGAACGCCTTGTTGCACACTCAATTCACCGGCAATCAGTCCCAGACTGTCGATGTGTTCGGGCAGAGATCCGTAGATTCGGGCCATGGGCTCATAAAGTTCGCTGGCCAATTCGCCCACGGCGCTCGCTTCGACCTGTTCGAACAGCGCCTGCGAAGCGGCGAGGGACTCACGAAGCTGATCGAGCACCATGTCATTGGGAGACAGCCGGTAGGCCAGTATCAGTCGCTGAAGCTCCGACGCATCACGCTCGATATCCAGCAGTACGCGATAGCCCTCATTGAGCTTCGCAAACTTCTGGAACTCATCTGACGCGCTACGCGACGCCAGCAGGTTAGCGACGCCGATAAAAGCACCCAGCAGGACCAGTAGCGCCAGACCGATCGCTATGCGTTGGGTAATGGATAGTCTGGTCAGCAGCGCACTCAAGTCTGAGCGTCCCGTCGCCTAGGCCAGAAGTAACTCGTACCAGCGTTGCAGCGAGTACTCGTAGTTCTTCATCACCGTGTTCCAGACTGCAACGTCCTGAAAACGCCGCTCGTAGGAGCCGCCATTGCGAACCGTGCCGGCCTGCACAGCGACGTTGCCATCGGGGTCACGCAGCGGCTCACTGGTCTCGCGTCCGTCGTACCAGTAGCCCCATTCATTCTCGGTCATCAGTACCCGGGACCGCTGGGGGTTGGAGATGTAGTAGCCCTGGCGAGAGATAAAGGCGCCGGGCCAGCCGCTGAGCCACCAGTTCATGTATTTATACGCCGCGTCCAGCACGTTGCCCTGGCAGGCCCGCGAAATACACATCACACCGTGCCAGCCGCGGTAGCCTTCTTTGGGGGCTGCATACGTGACCGGCGTGCCCAGTCCATTTGCCGCTGCCACACCCGGCGAGAACATGCTCTCGATCACGACGCGTCCACTGGTCATGAAGTCCACGGATTGGGGTACGGAGCTCCAGAAACCACTGAACTGGCCGTCGCGCTTGTACTCTCGCAGTATCTCGAACAGTTGATCGAGCTCGGCCGTACTCATGTCCGACAGGTCATTAAAGTGCATCAATCCACGGGCCTGAGCGGCCAGTGCCAGGTCGAACAAGCCAATTGTTGGCGCATTGACGATGCCCACGCGGCCGCGCCACTGGGGATCCAGCAGCCAGCCCCAGCTTTCGGTTTCGTAAGCGACGCCCCGCGGTATGACGCGCGTGTTGTAGCCAAAGGAATCGACGTTGTGCACATAGGGTAAAAACGAAATCTCGCCCGTGTGGTTTTCACCCAGAGAACCGTCATCCTGTACGTTGATGATGCGATGGGGTGCATCGCCAAGGCCGATTTTTGTATCCTCGGTAAGCTGCCCGGTTCGGGTCAGACTGTTGATCTCGTCCCAGTAGGTCAGACGCTCCGTCTGAATGGGTTGGATCGCACCCGCGCGCCACAACTGGCGGATACTGTCGGTCCACTGCTCGTAAACGTCGTAGCTGTCGGGTCGCGTAGAGGCTTTGTGAATCAGCTCGCCTTCGCCTCGGGGTTCATAAACGATATCGATGCCCAGGTCTTCCATCGCACGCTGTCGCAGCGTTTCGCGCAAGGTGACGTGGGTGCCCAGCACGCGCAGTGTCGGTCGCTCCTGTGTGATCACATAGGGAGCTTTCGCGCCCAGTGCTACGGCGGTGGTGGCTGTGACAAATCCTCGCCGGGACATGCCGGGCGAGGGCGAGGCACCCTGGCTCGGCGTCGTTGCTGAGCGTTGTGTGTCTGCGCTGTTGTTGCTCTTCATGCGCAACCCCCTCTGTGCAGGTGGTCTTTACCCCAAGTGTAGGTCGATCCCATACGCTTTGTGGGTGATTGCCTTGATACTCCCGGCGGATACGTCGCCAAACCATGATCCGTGTCATAAAAGTTGATCAAAGTGGAACAATCGGCGCGAATCGAAAGCCCGCCCGGCTGGTGTGGGGCTGTGGTAGCTTAAGCGCGGTGGAACGTTATTTTTTGAACAGGGATACGGCATGAAGCTGGTTGTCTGCCTCGATGGCACCTGGAATCGTCCGGACGATGAATACCCCACCAACGTGGTCAAGATCGCCCGGAACCTGGTCAACGACTACACCACGCAAATGGTGTACTACGATCGTGGTGTGGGGTCGGGCGGCAAGATCGATCAACTGATTGGCGGTGCCACGGGCTATGGCATTCAGGAGAACCTGGAGCAGGCCTACCGCTTTTTGGTGGAAAACTACACTGCCAGAAGCAAGATCTACATTCTCGGTTTCAGTCGTGGTGCCTACACCGCCCGCAGCCTTGGCGGCATGATTTACAAGTGCGGTCTGCTCGCCGGTGACAAGGCCGAGAAAATACCCGAGGTGATGAAGAAGTATCGCACGCGCACTCACCCCGACGATGCCCATATGGTTGAGTATCGTGACGAACACTGCGTGACCAATCGCGTTGAGTGTATTGGCGTGTGGGACACGGTGGGGGCACTTGGCGTGCCAGCAGGCTTTGTGAGCAAGAAGCTCAGTGACTGGCGAAACGGTTTTCACGACGTCAAGCTCAATCGGCTGGTCAGGTATGCCTATCACGCCGTGGCGATCGACGAAGCCCGCGAAGCGTTCGAGCCCACTCTATGGAAGCAGTCCAGGTCGGCGCCCGGCAGCCAGGTAATGGAGCAGGTGTATTTTTCTGGCGCGCATTCTGATGTGGGTGGGGGTTATGAAGATTCGCGTCTATCAGACCTTGCTCTGGCCTGGATGCAGCACAAGGCCGAGGGGGCTGGGCTGAAGTTCCGCGCCGATCCACCGTATACCCCGGCCGGTGACGCGCTGGGATCCACCCACGATTCAGCCAGGGAATGGCCGTTACCCAAGGCGAGCCGCGATATCGCTCTGGATAACGACCTGACCAGTTTTCACGACAGCGTACGTGAGAAGATTCTGGGCGATCCCACCTACCAGCCGGTGAATTTGTTGGGCGGCGACCGAAAGGCACTGCTGAAGCGATTGAAGGGCTAGCTTGTGTGCTGGAGTCTCAAGCAAATGCGGATGCTTGGCGCGTGAACCGCAACGGAAGTTGTCTTTGTGGTCAGGTGAAGTTCGCAATACAGGGTGAAATGCGCGAACTTGTGGCGTGTCATTGCTCTGAGTGTCGAAAAGCCTACGGTTCAGCGTTCGGCGTGATCGCAGTCTGCGCTGCCGAGGATTTTTGCTGGCTGAACGGGCTGGAACATGTCACGCGTTACACGCAATCGCCAAACGTAACACGGCGCTTTTGCTCGAATTGCGGCTCTCCGCTACCCATCGTAGAGGAGGGGTATCCGCTCGTGGGTATACCAGCGGGTTTGATAGAGGGCAGCCTCGACATGAAAATTTCAGAACACATCTTCGTGGAATCCGGTGCCGACTGGTTCAGTTTCGACGACGGAGCGCCACAATACCCGGGGCCTTCGCCATCATCGCTGGAGAAGCGGGAGTGAGCTGGTTAGTCGGGCGTTCGGTAAAAGTAGCAGTTTTTAGCGATTGCCGATGAGTCCCGCCGACAGAAAACTCTACGACCGCCTGATCGAGATCGAAAAGGATATCGTCACTGTTGCCGATGACTTTCGGATTCTCGGTGCCATTCAATGGCCGCGTTCGGCCATCGATCAGTTTCTGGATAGCTGGCGCGCTGGTAACCCGCGGATTCCCCGGGTCGAACTCACGCCACCATCGAATCTCAATGATGTGATCGCGAGCATGGCTTCGTGCATGCAGCGTACGCCGCGCGAACATCCCCTGGGCGAGGTGATCTGGAAAACAGCCTGGAGTTACTCCACGGCCGCCTACATGCTCAAATCCATGGGTACGCCGGATTTCACCGACCGTTCCGTTGAGCTCTACGGCCGGCCCGATACGCGCTGGGTGGATCAGAAGTTCACGGATCTGTCGGCGGCGGAATTCATGCTTCGCACCAGCAACGATCTTATGGACTCCAGTGTCATGCCCGGTGTCGACCGCATTTACTCTGCCGAGGAACTGGGTGCACAGCTTCGACAGCGCATCGACACGATCTTCGTGGACGACCCCATCGAGGTGGAAATCACGCCTGACCTTGCGTCCAAGGCCTCGGCCAGCAGCAAACGTGTGCGGTTGCGCGAGGATGCTCGGTTCTCAGCCCTGGATCTGGATCAGTTGTTCGAGCACGAGGTCATGATCCATTCTGCAACCATGCTCAACGGTTTGCACCAACCGCATTTCAACGTGCTGGGTATGGGCGCGCCTCGCACCACGCGTACCCAGGAGGGCCTGGCGACGTTGGCGGAGCTGGTGACCGACGCCATGGATCTCACGCGGCTGCGGCGCATTGCGCTTCGGGTTCGGGCAGTTTCGCTCGCTCTCGCAGGCGCTGATTTTATCGATGTGTTCAGGATGTTTCTGGATGAGGGGCAGAGTGAAGAGGAGAGTGCCCAGTCTGCTGCGCGCATATTCCGTGGTGGTGACCCCGAAGGTGGCGGCATCTGCTTCACCAAAGACGGCGTGTACATCGGTGGACTGCTCGAGGTGCATACCTTTATGCGCACCGCCGTTCGCGACGGGCGGCCCGAACTGATTCCGCTGCTGTTCAGTGGCCGCGTCACGCTTGCCGACGCGATTGTGCTTGCACCCCTGGTCGACGAGGGATTGCTGGTAGGTCCGCGCTACATCCCGACCTGGGCTTCAGACCTGCGCCGACTCACGGCGAAGCTGACCTTTTATGCTTTTGTGGGTCGCATCGATCTGGGCAAGGTGGAACTCGATCACGCCGTGCACAAAGAGGATCGCTCAATCGACGAGTCGCCGGCTGAGGCCGACGGCGAGCGGTAGCGAGGCATCGGCGCGGCGCAAAACACGCGTCCCACTGGCCGAACCGATACACCGCGCGCACGTCGCCGACGCAGCGACGATACGCCGAGTTTCCATCGCCGCGGATTAGCTGCTAGCGTCTACCTCAATCCAATAACAAACTCGCAGGAGCGCCTTTATGAAACTGTTCGATCTGAGCGGCAAAGCCGCCCTCGTCACTGGTGGCAATGGCGGCATTGGTCGTGGCATCGCACTGGCCCTGGCTGAGGCCGGCGCCAAGGTCTGTATCGCAGGTCGCAACGACCAAAAGAATGCGGTTGTGCTTGGTGAGGCTGAAGCGCTGGGCGCGACCGCCATTGCACAGCACTGCGATGTAAATGACGCGGACTCCATCAGTGCCACCATTGATGCCACCGTCAATGCCTTTGGCGGTCTGGATATTCTGGTGAACAACGCAGGCATTGTTGCGCTCAACATGCCTCAGAACATGAGCGATGCAGAATGGACGTCGGTGGTGGACACCAACCTGAACAGCGTATTCCGGTTTTCGCGAGCCGCCTATCCGCACCTGGCATCAGGTGGCGGCAAGATCATCAACATCGGTTCGATGTACTCGATATTCGGTGGCCCCATGGTGGCGAGCTACGCGGCCAGCAAGGGTGGGGTCGTGCAGCTTACCAAGTCTCTGGCGGTCTCTTGGGCGGCCGACAATATTCAGGTCAACGCGATTCTGCCCGGGTGGATTGAGTCCGACATGACCGCAAATATCGAGACAGACCTTGAGGAAATGTACAACGCCATCATAGCCCGTACACCGGCGGGTCGATTCGGTACGCCCGAAGAGCTTGGGGGTGCCGCGGTGTTCCTGGCGTCGGCTGCTTCGGACTTTGTGACGGGGCAGTCTCTGCCCGTGTGTGGGGGCTACAGTGTTTCGTGATAACGGTAACTATGCGGAGTCGGAGAATCTAGCATGACACTGAGGAAAGTGGCTGCGAGTGCTTTGTTTTGTGCGGGTATGATCTGCATATCAGGTTATGCAGAACAGATGGTGGTAGATAATGCCTTCGACCCGGCAATCTACGAGACAGAGCTGGCAGCGATTGACAAGGACGCCTACGAATGGGGCGTCGCTTTATCTGGGGGTGGTCTGAGGTCATCGCTGTTTGCCTATGGAGCCATGAAGGCGCTCTATGATCTTGGGATCCTGGAGAACATCGATGTTATTTCGTCGGTCTCAGGAGGGGGATACACCGCCTTCTCGCTAGTGACCACCAAGCATCAGGGCAAGTTTGGCGCCGCCTTCTTTAGTGGTAGCGAAATCTATCAACAGACCTGCGAGCTGATCACCCGGGGGAATTTTGTAACCGTTCCAAATGCTCTGGGCGCGGCCTTGTCGTTAAATCCCAGGAAAAAATCTATAGAGCTTTATGAAAATGCGATCGCACGTACGTACGGTCGCGGTGAACTCGCAGGCTATGAGATGGACGCGCTTCTGGCGTCGGTGAAGACTGGCGAAAATCCGTTCTGGATTGTTAACACCACACTCATCAAGTCGAATAATGCGTTAGAGGTTTATGAGTTCACGCCTTACTGGAATGGAAATGACCTCCTCGATTACGTTACGTGGGAGAACGAAGCTATTTCAGTAAATAAAGCAGTTGCTATTTCTGGCGCTGCTTTCGCACCGTTGCTGAAGCAAACATTACAAACCAGCAACGCAAATGCACCTGATGGAAAGATCCTACTTTCTGATGGTGGGCACTCGGAGAACCTGGGAGCGTTGGCGCTGATAAAGCGTGGAGTTAGCAACATCATTATTGTGGATGCGGAGCACGATCCTCAGTACAAGTTCGGGGCTGTGCGGAAGTTGCGCGATCATCTGAGCCCGTTGGGTTTGGAGCTAAAGATTGATGATGCCGTGGGTGAGCCCAACGGAGAACGGCTTAAAACAGCGGTGTTTCAGGGTGAAGTTATTGAGGCGAATGACGCTTCTGGAGGTCGTAAAGTCTCCAACATTTTTTATGTGAAGATGTCATTCCCTGAGTCTATGGACTCTCTTTTCGAAGACGAGGAGGAATTGAAGCGCGGGGAGATGGCCCATAAGCAGTACTTCGAAACTCTCGAGGCGGGCAAAGATGTCGATGGAAACTGGAATTGTGGAGACGTACGGAACATCCAACTGGACCTGGCCGCGTGGACCAAATACAACATCGGTAGCTACTCAAACTATCTGCATAGTCGTAGCTACGTGGATGCCATTGATTTGCCTGGAGATTTCTTTACGGCAAAGTTCCCACAATATACAACCGTTGATCAGAGCTTCTATCTGGACCAGGCCCTGGCGTTTATAGGCATCGGATATTTTGAGGCTTTGGAATTGAAACGGATGCTGGATGCAGTTCCCAACTAGGAACCGTCGCAGTCAACTTATTCCTCGGATGGTTTCCAACGCAACCGTTGTAGCGCCGGAGCGGGTGAAACTAAAACATGCGGGCCGCTAGAACGGAATATCCTCTTCACCCATATCTTCGGGCGTGGGGTAATAGTCGTCCGGGGGCGGAGCCTGATCGGCTCCCTGGGTAGCCACCTTCCAGCCCTGCAGATTATTGAAGTAGCGGCCGTTGTACTCGCGACCCCGAATATCAAAGCTCACGGTCACTTCCTGACCCGGTTGCAGTGAGTCCAGCAGTGCCACCTTATCCTGCACAAACTCCAGGTTGATCTCCTGCGGGTACTTTCCGTCTTCGACGATCACCACCATCTCGCGCTTGGTGAATCCGCTATCAAAGGTCTTGGGGTCCTGGATCAGTTTGATTTTGCCGGTTAACTCGTAAGCCATGGTTGTGCTGGTCTTCCTGCGCTGGATTGTCGGGGTGAGGTGTGGGGCCGTAGTCTAACCGAAAGGTGCCGGGGCGCCAGGTTGCATCCGCTATCGCCCCGTTTTGCGCTGGCGTTACCTCTAATCGCTCGCCTGCGTGAGGCGCGAAAGTGATTCTTGAGGATCGTAGCGTTATAACGTTATAGTGCTGCAAACGAAGCATTGGTATCACCCATGAGTATTCTCACCAAACGCTCCACAATCTACTTTGAGCCGGATGTGCATCGGGCGTTGAAAGTTCGAGCGGCGTCGTCGCAACTCTCGGTTTCTGAATTGGTCGATGAAGCGGTGCGCCTTCTCATGCGTGAAGACCGCGAAGATTTAGCTGCCTTCGAAGAGCGCGCGTCAGAAAAAGAAATCTCCTATGAGGCTATGCTTGCCGACTTGAAGAAGCATGGAAAAATATAGGGTTACCTTCAAGAAGTCCGTCGCAAAAGATTTAAGAAGTATCCCCAGCAAAGATGTAAAACGCATACTTCAGAGGATTGACGCCCTTGCCATCGATCCCCGGGCTGAGGGTTGTACCAAGTTATCTGCACGCGAGCGCTATCGAGTGCGCCAGGGCGTCTACCGCATCGTGTACGAGATACGCGACGCAGAACTGGTGGTGCTCGTGGTCCGGGTCGGACACCGTTCAGCTATTTACAAGAGTACTTAGCGAGCGCGAGTTCTGGACGCCGCACGCACGTGGGTGGTGGCGGCTTCGTCGAACGTTCACGTACTGAGCAACCCGAGCTCTAAGCGGCAAAAACCAGCGCCTCATTGAGATTACTGGTTCCGTTCCCACTGGGCGCAGTCGCTCCACCAATCACATAGGCAGTGCGTCCCAGCAGACCCGCACCGATGCCATGGCGTGGCGTCGGCATGGCCGGCAGGGCAACCCAGCGATCCTCGTCGGGCAGGTAGCGCCATACGTTGGGGAATACGCCAGGCTCGGGCTTGAAGATCTCGCCACCAAAAACCACCAGGCTGTTGTCGATCACCACGCTGGCTGTGCCCGCCTGCGGCAATGGAAGCGGTGCCGCGGTGCGCCAGCGATCTTCACGCACGTCGTAGATTTCGGTGACATCGAGATTGCCCTCGGAGGTCCGACCGCCCGTCACGATCAACTGCTTGCCGAGCCATCCGCCGGTGGCGCTGTTGCGCGGGGTGGGGATGGGGGCGGCGCGCTCCCAGTGGTCGGCGCCTGTGTCCCAGCGCCAGTGGGCGTCGATGGCGTGGTGGTCCGCGCGCTTGGCGTTGGCGCTGCTGCGGGGCGTCTGGCCCGTCGCCAGATGCACAATCCCGCTGCCGTAGTGGGCGAGTACACCCTCGGCCTGGGGCTCAGGCATTGCCGACTTCGACTGCCAGGCACCATCGCGCAGTACCAGCACGCTGTCGCGCATCTGCCATATGCCCGTCTCAGAACCGTGAAAACCACCCACTACAAACACATCGTCGCCGGTACTGACCATGGCCGCATGGTGACGTGCTTCGGGGAGCGAGGGTTCTGCCTGCCACTCGTCGCGCGCGGGGTCATAGGACCAGACGGCCGATTCAAAATACAGGTCTCCTGGTGATCGCTGCGCGATACCACCGGCCACCCACAGGCGGTGTTGGTGCACTGTCGGATAGAGTTCCTGTATCTGCAGCGGTAGCGAGGCCCGGTTTGACCAGGTGGGCTCCGAGGCGGCGACGAGTCTGGTCGCGCAACCCAGGGCCGCAGTGCCGAGTACAAAGTGACGTCTTGATATACCAGCGGCAGGTTGGGACATGGTGATCTCTATTGCGGGGTAGTGGGTTCGAATACGGCTATTTGGCCTCAGTCCAGCCGGTTTGACCAGACCGTCGGTGCCGGTACTCCCGCGCTTAGGGTGCTCGGCTTCACTCCCCACATCTGCTGTAATGCAGCCATGAGCTTTTATCGGCAAAACGCGCCGGAGCTGGCCGCTCAGTACAACAGCCTGTCGCCTGACGTCGTACATGGCGCCTGGAAGCATCTATTGCCGGGTGAGCCGGGGCTGGCGGCAGACATTGGCGCAGGCAGCGGTCGCGACGCCAATTGGCTGGCGGATCAGGGCTGGAATGTGGTGGCCGTAGAGCCTGAGGCGGCGTTTCGTGAGCCTGCACGGGAGCACAGCCATGCCAAGGTGAGCTGGCTGGATGACACACTGCCTCGCCTCACCCGCCTGAGGGCGATGGACATGCGCTTTGACCTGATTCTGGTGAGCGCGGTGTGGATGCATCTGTCCCCCAGCGATCGGAACACCGCCTTCAGGGTGCTCAGTAATCTGCTCGCGCCAGGTGGGTTGCTGGTCATCAGCGTCCGACATGAAGCGGACGCCGGCGTGCGCGAATCCCGGGGCTTTTACGAGGTCTCGGCCGAGGAGCTACCCGCCTTCGCGAAGCAGCACGCGCTGGTGCTGCGGGAGCGACACCGCAGCGAGGATGCCCTGGGCCGCTCAGCGGTCAGTTGGGAGACGTTGTGTTTTCAGTTGCCGGATGATGGCACCGGAAGCCTCCCGCTGCTGAGGCACATTATTGTCAACGACAACAAGTCCGCGTCGTACAAGCTGGGTTTGTTGCGCGCGCTGATCCGCATTGCCGAAGGCGCGCCGGGGCTGGTGCTTGCGCGAGATGATGATTGGGTGACGATTCCCTTCGGCGCGGTGGGGCTCTACTGGATCAAGCTCTACTCGCAGACGATTCTTGAATACAACCTTCCACAGCACCCGAACAGCCAGAAGGGGTATGGGTTTGCGGGCACGCACTTCAGAAACCTGTCAGAGCACAGCCGCTTTGATCTGAGATTGGGAAGCAGATTTGCAGGAGATGATGCGAAAACCCTGACCGGGGCTATCAACGCGGCCTGCGGCAGTATCTCGCAGAATCCTGCGCACTACACAAAGCATCCCGGAAGCTCGAATACGGTATTCGAGGCTGAGAAAACAGGTGTAAGAGGCTCTGCAAAGCCCATAGAACTCAATCGCGACTATCTCGCGCGCTTCGGTACGTTTCGGGTGCCTGCCGCACTTTGGCTGAGCATGAGCCAATACGCATGCTGGCTGGAGCCGACCATCGTCAATGAGTGGGTGAAGCTGATGCAGGGTTGGGACGAGAAGCGACGGGGTAGGCCGCGTGATGTGAGGCGCTACCTCAACGGCTTGGAATGGCGACAGGACAAGCGAGACACAACGTTGGCGAGAGGGCGTTTTTCTGCCCTGGCCGCTGCGGGAACCAGCGTTCAGTGCACGTGGTCGGGCACGCGACTCAATAACCGCAACTTTGTCGTTGACCACTGTTTTCCGTGGAGTCGCTGGTTCAACAACGACCTATGGAATTTGTTGCCAGCTGCGGATTCCGTGAATGGTCGCAAAGGAGACAAACTCCCCAGCGCTGATCTGCTTATCGATTCCCGCGAGCGTATCGTCACTTGGTGGGAGATGGCCTATGCAGAGCAGGACCTGGGGCGCCGGTTTTTCACCGAGGCACAGGGAGCTCTTCCGTTGTTGAGCGACTCGGTCACCGACTATGAAACCGTGTTTTCAGCGGTGATGCTCCAACGAAAGAAGCTGCGGGCCAACCAGCAGCTCCCGGAGTGGGCTGGGTAGGTAGTTGAGCTACGCCTGCGTGGGCGAGGCTTGTCGCGATGTTTGTGCGGGGTTGCTCCTCGATGACAACACCGCGACGACACCCAACACCACCAGATACCCCAGTAACCCCCACGCCGCCGACACAAAGCTCAGCACAAGGCAGGGCGTTACGGCCAGTTTGCTAAGCCCCCGCGTTCTGGCATCACCGATGATCCAATGCGTTACCAGCAGAATGAAGGCAAGAATCTCCAACCACACATTCAGCAGACGTTCCGGCACGCTGAACTTGGCAACCACGCCCTCGAAAGAGGTGAGACTGCCGGCCGGTTCAATCGCACTGGCGTTAAATACGCCCACGGTGAAGGCAATAAACAGCGCCACGGGGGCGAGCCGTCCCCCAATAAGCAGCAGCGCACGGCCGGCTCGGTTGGCTGCGGGTAGCAGATAGGCGATGACCATGCCCAGCCAGAGCAGGGCAAAGCTGTTGGTCGCAATGGCAAAGTAATTGGCGTTATCCATGGTGATGTCTCAAAAAAGGGGCTCAAAAAGCCCCGTTGGCAAAATGCAGGGTGTAGCTTCGAACGTCGGCGGGCCAGTCGTCGATGTGCTGCCTGAAGGCACTTTCGTTGCCTGCGTAGAGTGCACGGGTGGCCTCTTCGAAGCCCGGCAGGTTGCCAGCAATGGCCGACATAAACCGATTGGTACGGTCCTGGGCAGTGCGTACCCCGTCGGACTGGGCGGTCGCGGCGCGGGCATCGTCGATGAGCCGCCGCAAGGCGGCGGATGCGCCACCGCGCTGGCGATCCAGCCACTCCCAGTGCCGGGGTAGCAGCGTGACCTCGCGTCCCACGACGCCGAGCTTTGGCCGTCCGCGTTTGCGTTTTTCGGGCGCGGCGGTGGACTCCGATTCAGCGAAGCGCGCAATCACATCGGCCTGGCTGCCGCTGAGGTCGATATCGATCTGCCGGCCCGATGTCATTTCGAACAGCAGGGGTGGAACTGAAGTCGGGTCCTGGTCGTGCAGCGTGAGTGCTACGTCGAGCAGGCTGCCGGCGACCAGGCATTGGTGGCCCGAGAAGGCGACATGAGTGTTCATGGTGTTTGCGCTTACTATTAATTGATCCGGGTAAAAATAATAATACCAAGGTAAAAAAATTGCAAGCGTTTAGTGCTCAATTCAGTTAATGAGGTTTGCCGGCTGTGGATTCTCGGTTTCGCGTCCAACATCTGATGTAATACGTCGCGCACTGATAACGACTACAAATAAGCAGGCGGCGTTCTACCCGCGTGCATTACGATCAAATCTAATTTAAGGAGCCAACCCATGCCCAAGCTGACAGAGTCCCTCGAACTCACCCGGGGACCTGCCTGGCGCAACCGCTTTATGCTTGCGCCGCTGACCAACCTGCAGAGCGCCGCCGACGGCGTGCTCGGCGATGACGAATACCACTGGCTGACCAAGCGGGCCGAAGGGGGATTCGGGGCGGTCAGCACCTGCGCGAGCCATGTGCGTGAGCAGGGCATTGGTTTTCCGGGTCAGTTGGGCTGCTGGGATGACCGTCACACAGACGGGCTGAAGCGACTCGCTGAAAAGCTCAACCAGGAGGGTGCCCACTCCATTGTGCAACTGCATCACGCCGGTATGCGCACCCCGGCGGACCTGATCAGTGGCGCGCCGGAATGCCCGTCAGACAACGAAAAGTTCGGCGCAAAAGGCCTGACGCTGGACGGGGTCAAGCAACTCGAAGATGACTTTGTCGCCGCGGCGAAGCGAGCCGTAGCAGCCGGTTTTAACGGTGTGGAACTGCACGGTGCCCACGGTTACCTGCTGTGCCAGTTTTTGAGCGCCGACATCAATCATCGCGACGACGAGTACGGAGGCAACCTTGAGAACCGCGCGCGACTGCTATTCGACATCGTCGATCGCGTTCGCGATGAGTGTCCGGCGGACTTCAGCCTTGGCGTGCGCCTGTCGCCAGAGCGTTTCGGTATGCGCTTGCTCGAGGTGGTCGAGGTGGCCCGCCGACTTTGCGACGACGGCAAGGTGGATTACCTGGACCTGTCATTGTGGGACGTGTTCAAAACACCGGCCGAAGACATGCCCGACGAAAAACTGCTGGTGGATTACTTCACCGAGCTGGACCGTGGTGACGTAAAACTGGGCGGCGCAGGCAAAATTTACACCGCAGCCGATGCGCAGCGAGCCCTCGATAGCGGTCTCGATTTTGCGATCATCGGCCGCGGCGCGATTCTGCATCATGATTTTGCGCGCCTTGCCGGTGCCGATCCGGCGTTTACCGCCGCCGAACTGCCCGTCACCGCCGCCTACCTTGCAAACGAAGGTCTGGGCGAGGCGTTTATCGACTATCTGCGCGGGTGGGAGAACTTTGTTGCGGATTGAAGTCGCAGGCGCGGCGTCTACCCTGCGGTTCGCAGTGATCGAACGCGGGTTAAGCCATGACTATTGAGGCAGTGAAAGGCCGTACGGGATTACCCGAACTGTTGCTGACCCATGGCGAGTCGCACTTGCGCCTCTCGCTGCAGGGCGCGCACATCACCGAGTACTCGGTCGCGGGCGATGAACTGCTGTGGGTCAGCCAGAGCGCGAGGTTTGCACCGGGGGCGGCAATCCGCGGCGGTATTCCGCTGTGCTGGCCATGGTTTGGCGCGAGTCCCGACGATGCGGCCTGGCCGCAACATGGTTTTGCGCGCACCGCCGCATTCCGCCTGGAATCGCAGACGTCGAGTGCCGAGGGCTCAGCGGTAGTTCTGACGATGGAGGACTCCGCGCCGATGCTGCCGTGGCAGGGCGCTGCGAGTCTGCAAGTAGAAATCCGCCTGTCGGACCACCTGTGGATGGAGCTGCGCACCACCAATACTTCTGATCGCGAGTTGCGCTTGGGCGCCGGGCTGCACAGTTACTTTGCAGTGCCTGACTGTCACGCGGTTCAAATACCTTCAGTGACGGGACTCGATTACCTGGATAAACCCTCAGGCTTTGCGCGCAAAACCCAGACCGACGCTTTGGTCATCGACGGCGAAGTGGATCGTGTTTACCTGCATCCACCGCGCCGCGCCGAGCTCGTCGATGCGGCGCCTTCACGCCGGGTGATGATCGACGCCTGGGGTAATACCGACCTCGTGGTGTGGAACCCCGGCGCAACGGTGGCGGCCTCGATGGCGGACTTTGACGACGAGGGGTATCGGCAAATGGTGTGCATTGAGCCGGCGATTGCCCTGGATAACCGCATCCGCCTGAGACCCGGTGAGTGTCATGCCATCGGGCAAACGATCAGCGTGTCCCCTCCGGGTGCGTGCTGACACCTGACGCCACATATCGTCACTCGACGTACCAATGAGCGCGCAAAGCTTGAAGGACCGCCGGTTCGTCATTGATGGCACGAACGTGCTGTTGCTCCATGGCCGTGCCAATCCCGAGCTACGCTATGTGCGGGCGCTGTGTTCCTACCTGCGGGAGCAGGGCGCCGAAGTTGTTTGCTATTTCGACGCCAACATCAGCTACCTCCTCACGGAATCCGCTGGCGATCAGCTCGAGGTGTTCGAGCGCCTTATGGCCGATCCCTGGTGGGCGCAGTGTCTGCAGGTAGTACCCAGTGGCACCGATGCTGATGAGTGGATTCTGCAGCGCGCTAAGGCCGAGCGCGCCGATGTGATTTCGAATGACAAGTACCGTAACCGCGCGCGCAAAAATCGCTGGATCTGGAAGCGTCGACATCCCGTGCTAGGGTGTAGTGACCGCGTGGTGCTGCAAACCTTGGGAGTGGAGGTGGCGGTGGAAGACATCCAATCCCAGGATTGATGACGTACGTGCGAGTTTCTTTGCTGAATATTGAGCGCTAAAAACAATGAATACCATCAAGCTCTACGGCCTACGCGTCTCTTACTACACCGGCAAAATGGAAGGCTACCTGCGGTACAAAGGCATCGATTACGATTTTGTGCCGATGAACTACGGGATCTTCGACCTGATTGAAGAAAAAACCGGCGCTGCGCAGATGCCGGCCATCGAACTGACCGACGGACGATTCATGGCCGATACCACGCCCATGATCGCGTGGTTCGAAGAACACCACCCCGAGCAATCCGTCTACCCGAAAGACCCGGTCATGAATGTTATCGCGCACCTGCTCGAAGACTACTTCGACGAGTGGCTCTGGCGGCCGGCCATGCACTATCGCTGGAGTTACCCGCAGTCGCGTATGCATCTGTCTCGACGGATCGTCGACGAATTCATGACAGACGTGAAAACGCCGAAGTTCATCATGCGCGCAGTCATCCGCCGCCGGCAGCGAGGTAGATTCGTGAAAGACGACGGCGTGCGTCCAGAAACCTGGGACCACGTTGAGTCCATCTACCTGAACACCCTTGAGCGACTGCAGCGGGTGTTTGCCAATCGTCCCTATCTGCTGGGTGACAAGCCCTCGAT
This sequence comes from Gammaproteobacteria bacterium, assembly GCA_030433415.1. Classification (GTDB taxonomy): domain Bacteria; phylum Pseudomonadota; class Gammaproteobacteria; order Pseudomonadales; family Halieaceae; genus Congregibacter. The sequence goes on from JAUIMF010000018.1 coordinate 19,446, forward strand.
TGCGGATTTCGGCCTTTTTGCCTCGATGTTCCGGCACTTTGCCCAGGACCCGACTGCTTCGGACCTGATGCGACTGCACGCCTCGGGGGTTTTTGAATGGCAGGCACGGTTGTGGAATGAGTGCGCCGACGGCGAAGCCGACTGGGTCAATGAAATCCCCGACGATCTGTCGCCGATCCTGACCGATATCGGCGAAGCCTACCTGCCGTATCTGAACGACAACGCCCGGGCCTGGCAACAGGGGCTGGAGCACTTTGATCACCAGACCCAGGGCGTGCAGTACCGCCATGTTCCCGTGTCGCAATACCGGGTGTGGTGTCTGGAAGAATTGCAGCGCAAAGCCCGCGCCGTCAGCGGGCCAGAGCAGGCGAGGCTGCAGCAGGTTTTGTCGGCCCAGGGGTGCTGGGAGCCACTGTTCGAACTGGATGATCCAGGCTCACGCTACGACGGAGCAAGCGTGCCCTTTAAAGCCACCAAGGTTCACTACGACAACCGGCGTTAGGCGGCAACTCGCCCGGGGTGCGGTCGCATATGGACTTCGTCAGAACCGAGCCACAGGCACTACAGTTCCCGCGCCGCCATCGTGGTCACGATGCGCTGCAGTAGCTCGCCCTGGTCCTGCACATTGCTCAGCGCTATCACCAGACCCCCATCGTCGGGGAACATGGCGACGATGGCGCTGAATCCGTTGATGGCGCCGTCGTGCCAGTACACGGTTTTTCCTTCTACCTGACCCTGGACCCAGGCAAAGCCGTACTCCCCCTCGACAAAAATTGCGTCGTACTCGTTGGCGGGCACCAGTGTGCGTTCCATGAATGATCGGGCCCAGATTTCGAGGTCACCGAGGGTGCTGCTCAATGCTCCCGCTGCATAGGGGATCGACATGTCGACGAATCGCGCCGTGTCGTTCTGGTTTTGCCTGAGATAGCCCCGGGCATAGTCCACGCCTGCGATCGTGCTGGCACCATACTCAGTGTTGATCATTCCGAGCGGCCCCAACACGTTCACCTGAAGATATTGCTCGTAACTCATACCGGTCAGCGCTTCGATCAGGTAGCCCAGCATCACGTAGTTTGAGTTGGAGTAACTGAAGTCGGAACCAGGAGCGAACTCCAGGTCGCGAGGAGCAAACAGGCCCACCAGTTGCGCGGGAGTGTAGGACTCATCCTGATCCACCTGGCGCAGAAAGTCGGGAATACCCGAGCGGTGTGTGAGCAAGTGACGGATAGTGATTTCGTCGCCCCGGGGCAGGTCTGGCAGATAGTCGGCGATGGGGTCGTCGTAGCTGCTGATCAATCCGGTGCTGTGTAATTGCACCACTGCCAGTGCGGTAAAAGACTTGCTGACGGAGCCGATGCGGTAGCGGGTATCGCTGCGGTTACGCAGTTGCTGTGCCTTGTTGGCAAAGCCGAAACCGTCGCGCAGTACGTCTGCACCGCTTTTGGACACCAGCACCGAACCCACAAAGCCTTCGGACTCGATGTAGGCCTGGGCGGTGGTGTAGGACTCGGCGGGTGGCGGGCTTGAAGAGGACGAACCACCGCCCCCACAGGCGGCGAGCGCGAGGGTCAAAAAAATGGCCGCGAATTGTCTGGTCTGCATGGGATACGTCTCTGGTGTTGGGTCCGGGTTGCGGTGTTGCGGCGTGAGTATGCGGACCGTCCGGCGGAGCGTCGTCCTGACCTGAAGGGTGACACCATCGCGTAACCCAGACGGGGTGCGTTCCTGTAGGAGGGCACTTCGAGAACTACAGATAATCGAGTAAAAACAAAGGGATAAATGTTTTTCGGTTGAGGCTGTCAGGCTGCTTCAGCCCGCTTTCGAAAAGCACCCGGCGTCATGCCCTGGTGCTTGCGAAAGGCGGTGTAAAACGCAGACTTGCTGTTGAAACCAGCATCGAGGCCAGCCTGAAGAATAGTCACAGAGGGGTCCGTGAGCTTCTCGGCGGCCTCATCAACCCGATATGCATTCACAAAATCAAAAAAGCTGATCTTGCGCTGCTGATTGATCGCCTGCGAGAGGTAGTTGGTCGACACCTGCATCGACGACGCCAATTCGTGAAGGCTCAGATTTGGCTGTAGAAACAGTTTGTGCTCGCTCATCAATTGCTCTGCTTCTTCGAGCAGCGCCTTGGCCATGTCTGGCGATAGCGCGGACCGAGCGTACTTCTCGGCTGCGGGTGCGCCGGTGGACGCCGTGGCAGGGCTCGATGAAGCTGGGGCTCCCCTGAGCCCGACAGTGTCAGAGTTCGTCATCCCTGCCGGGGGCCCGTCGGGAACCACGGTCGCAAAAATACCCGGTTGCTTGTATCCCAGCCAACCAAGGGTATAGGTGAGTAACACCAACAGGGTGCCCTTCATCAGGTCCAGACGTTGGGACAGCGGCGAATCCGGGGGCAGGGTCAGCATCTGAAAAAACCAGATGACATAGACGAACACGGTTGCCATTAGGATCAGGCGCAGCCAGTTGAGGCTGACATGCTGCAACGAAGAGCGGGTTGCTCGCATGAACACCTGATGTTTTATCAGGAGCCGTAGGCTCAACAGCAAGAATACGAAGAAATGCAAGGCGAACAATGCGTCGGTCGTGTCGTAGAGCAGCCAGCGCCACAATTCGAAGAATGGTGGAAGTCCTTCGCTCGAATTCACCATGGCTATCTGGATATCGCGATGCAACCAGACTTGCGGCCAGGCCAGGCACGTGTAAACAAAAGGAGGCCCCCACAGAGCGATGCGCGCGCCCATGGATGGGCGGGTGCCAGGCAATGTGAGTTCTCGACAATAACTGTAGAGAGCTGGGCCCTGCAGGTAGGCATAGGGTGAGATCAGAATGCGAAACACGGGGTAGGCCTGAATCGTGCCGTGGAAAACCAGGCCCGCAGCAAAAAGCTCGATCGACAGCAAAAAGAGATAAGCCGCCAGATACCGGTTAGCCAGGCGATTCTCACTGGTTCCCTGAAACAGGGCCACGGCGAGAAAAGCCCCTTGAGCGGCGCCGAAGAAAAACAGAAATGGTATGACGTCCATTGCTTGTTGTTACTGAGCTTCCCTGGGTGTTCCAGTAGAGAGAGCTTATTTCGCCCGCCAGTTTTTATAGGCGGTACGAATCTCGGCAACGATGTCTTCGGGCGCTCGCTCGTCGGTATCGATAACGAGATCAAAGTTCCGCGTATTGCTGATATCGATGCCGTAGTCCCGCAGATACCGTGCCTTGGTCGATTCAAAGCGTCGTTTGATGTTTTCTGCCACCTCAAGCACGCTCTCGGCGTGTTCTTCGGTCCTGCGGCCCGACACGACATCTTGGTATACGCGTTTCGCCGAGGTATCGGGGTCTACCTTGAGGTAGACCGAGAAGCTCTCATGAATCCAGTAAAAGCCCAGGCGCGCGGCCAGCACCAGCTCGCTACCCTGGCCCAGGCGTCGGATCAAGGTGTCGATCTCCTGGTCGATGGCCCGGTTGGATTCCGTGAACTTGTCGAGTTTGTCCAGGGTCATGTCGTACTGCTGGGCCAGATTGCGGAACAGGCCGCCGGCATTGAACTTGCGGTAGTCCAGGGAATCCGCCAGTAGTGAGGTCACGGTGGTCACGCCAGAGCCGCTGTCGCCGGTGATGGTGATGATGCTGCGCTTGGGCAGGGGCAGCGAATCGATGTAGGCCGTGTCGCCGATGCCGTCGCCATCCAGATCCATATCTTCGAGGCTGGCCCCCACGTGTCGGCTGACCTTCGAAAACACCTGTTGTTCCATGCGCACAATGCGCCGTTCGTGAAAACGAATGGTTTCGCGCTTGCTGATGCCGTAACCCAGCACCGTAATCATGGGGAACAGGCTGGCGAAGGCGATGAGGCCAAAGCCGTCGATGAGCGGGTCGCGCCCGGGAATGCTGGTGGCCAAGCCCAGACCCAGCGCCGCCACGATCGGCACGGTGATGGTGCTGGTGGTCACGCCACCGCTGTCGTAGGCAATGGGGATAATCGTGCGGGGGGCAAAGAAGGTCATGATGATGACTACGACGTAGCCCGACAGGATGTAGTAGACGATGGAGTCGCCCTGAACAATGCGGTAGGCGCCGAGCAAGATGCCGATGCCGACTCCCACCGCCACAAAGGTTCGTAGCAGGGATCCCTTGATCGAGCCTTCGCTGATCTCTTCGGCCTTGCCGGCAATGGCGGTGAGCGCGGGTTCGGCAATCGTCGTCGCAAAGCCCACGGCAAACGCAAAGCTGTAGACCAGCAGCAGGCTGCCACTGCCGGCGAGCTCGATGGCCAGGCTCTCGCCGATGGGGAACAGGCCCAGTTCGAGGCCGATAACGAACACGTACAGTCCCAGCACCACCAGACCAAAACCGCCGGCGCGCACGCCAAAATGGGCGATGGGTTGGCGCAATACAAAAAAGTAGAAGAACAGAATTACCAGGGCCACGGGCGTCACATCGCGGATGCTGGCCAGCAGGGTCTCTACATACGCCCAGTAACCCCCGGCGGCGGTTTCTTCGGCCACGTCCAAAAGCACCGGCTCGGCACCCGTCGCACCAGCGCCGTAGGCGAAGATGCCGTAGCCCTGCACAAAGATCATGGGCATGACGCTGGCGAAGGCGATCAGACCAAAGCCGTCGATGAGGGGATTGCGCTCTTTCAGCGTGGTGGACAGCCCGATACCCAGGGCCGCAATCAGCGGAACCGTGACCGTTGACGTGGTAATGCCGCCGGAGTCATAGGCCAGGCCCACGATCTCGACGGGAGAGAACAGCGTGGCCAACAACACCAGGCAGTAACCGGCGATGATGTACCAGTGAATGGGATGGTCCAGGATGATACGCACCACCCCCAACACAATGGCCAGGCCGACCGAGAACGCCACGACCAGGCGCAACGTCAGCGCGTCGATGCCGCCGTTACTGATCACCGCCGCCTTGTGCGCAATGGCGATGAGCGCGGGTTCGGCAACAGTGGTGGCAAAACCGATGACAAAGGCGAAAACCAGAATCCAGGTGCGACTGCTCAGCGTTGCCAGACGCTGCGACAAGTCTTCGCCCAGGGGAAAAACACCCAACTCAAGGCCGCGAAGGAACAGCGCCAATCCAGCGGCTACCAACATGAGACCCACCGCCATGTTCGGCAGGTCGTCGGGCACGGTCTGAAGAATCGCAAACTGGTAGAAGGCAATAATGCCGACGATCACCGACAGATCGATGAGCGAACCGCGAAAGTCCTCGAAAAACGTGTAGAAATACACGCGCAGATTCGGTGTTGGCGTTGGATTCTGATTCACGGTGGTGGGTTTCCCAAGTCGATAGGACAAAACTACAGCGCGCGGCCAAGGTAGGCCACGACATGTTTCTCCACGCTTACTGTAAAGAGTGTACCCAAGGGGGCAGGGTTAGTTAAAGATTGTGTGGAGCGAGAGGGTCTACATATTGCTCTATTCCGCAAGCGTTGCGATACCCGTCCAAAAGGTTCAGGGTGCGGGCTCAACTTTTAAGGGCTTGACGGAGCGTACTCTCATGAAATCTAAATTATTGGTCTTGATTACACTGCTTGGCGTTTGCCTGACCGCAATGGCTGATGACGTCGCACCCGACTACTTCATGCTTCGTCCCGAGGTGGAGAAGGCATACGGATATGCCCACGCCGTAAAGATCGGTCACGAGGTCAAGATATCTGGCGCCGTCAGCATGGATGAGCAGGGTGGCCCCACAGCAGTGGGCGACATGCGCCAGCAGATGATCAATGTGTACGGTGACCTGCAGAAAATCCTCGACCACTACGGCCTGAGCTTTGCAGACGTGGTCGTAGAGAACGTTTTCACTACCGATATGGCGGCGTTTCTTTCTGTGTCGGGCGAGTATCGCAACGCGTTGTACGAGGGCCGGTTTCCGACGGGTAGTTGGTTAGAGGTGAAAGGACTGGCGCTGCCAGAATTCCTCATCGAGATTGAGTTGGAAGCGTACAGTCCTCGTTAACCATCGCCGTCAGTGTCTGATCTGGTGCGTCCCCTCAGGTGCGCCCGAGGCGATGACCAGATCTGTTTACATCCTGATCAGTGCTCGTGCCCCCCGGGGCCATGAACGTGGCCGTGACTCAACTCTTCTGCCGAGGCATCGCGCACATCCTTGACGGTCACATCAAAGTGCAGGGTTTCGCCAGCCAGTTGGTGGTTGGCGTCGACCGTCACGTTCTCGTCGTTGACTTCTTTGACCGTGATGATCTGCATACCCTGGCCTGATTGAGCCTGGAACTGCATGCCGGGCTCGATTGTGTCGACGCCCTGGAACATCTCGCGGGGCACAACCTGAACCAGGCCGGCGTCGAACTCACCATAAGCTTCGGCGGGGGGGATAACCGCATCCACCTGATCCCCCTGAGACTTGCCAACGAGCGCGCTCTCGAGGCCCGGGATGAGGTTGCCGTGGCCATGGAGGTAGTGCAGGGGTGAGTCGGGAGCAGACTGATCGAGCACCTCACCCGCATCGTTGCGGAGGGTGTAGTCGATGCTGACAACTTTATCGGCGGCAATTTGCATAGGGATCCTTCTGGGTTTTGCGGCTCGGTATGTTCTTGCCGCTGATGGGAGAGCCGACACCCTACGCATGTTGGGCGGTGGGTGCCAGTGCCTTGATTGTGTTCCCAAAATAGTCGTCAAGTGACGAGAAAGATCTGTGCGCGGTGCTTACCGATGGGCCACGTCGGATCGAAAGCCCGCTTACGCGGGCCTTACACCAGGATTACTTGCGGCGTAGTCTCAGTCCGAGAAGGCCGAGGCTGATAAGGGCGAAGGTGGCGGGAAGTGGTACTTCACTCGACACGACATCACGAATCACCACGGTATCCCACCACGATTCGTACCCTTCGTTACCAGCCCAGGTGCGGTCGTCGAGATAATTGCCCGCGTCCCTCCAGTTGCAACTATTGTTGAGCGAGAAGTAGGGCGTGGCACATGCGGCGTCACCAGTCAGAGGTACCGTAGCGCCAGATGTCGCGTTAAAAATAGCTCCGCTGACTGGATCGGCGCTCCCAAAGGGAACGTTGGCGCCATCAAACTGAAAATCAGCCGCGCTTGGGGCTAGCGCCAACTCGTCGAGGGTGGGCAACCTCCATCCAAACACAGACTGCGGACCTAGATCGAAGTTCGCACTGGAGCTGTCGAAGGCAAAGTTATTTACCCACGCCCACTCGAAACCACCGAAGGAGATGAAGGTATTTGAAGGAAGTGGGCCTGATATCAACACAGCAGCCTTGGCAGAGCCGCTGAACATAAAGGCCGATGCCAGAACCGTGCTCAGTAACAATGAACGAGATTTCATATTCTTCATATTTCAGGTGACCCCTATATCTGCGAAAATGCAACCAATTATCGACCTGCATGTTATGTGCCAGGTGTGGGATACCCCAGAGCTTTCGCTTAGTTCAGCGCTTAGCCAATTGCGCCGATGTAAAAGAAACTGACATTCGCTGCTGTTGTTTCCCGGTAGCGGCTGGGCCTTCGGTCGCGACAGACCGCGATTTGCGAGCCATGGCCCTCTCTGTCTATTGAGGTCCCCCCGTTCTTTCATCCATGCTTCAGGTCTGTCACGATCCTCGCAAGGAGACGACGAGCATGAAATCTCGACTCACAGTCAGCCTTTCTGCAATCGCCACCAGTGTTTGCTTAGCTTGCCAGGCAGACCCCGAAAGCAAGTGGGTGACCGTATCAGGCAGCGGGACACACCTGTTCAGTAGCGCCATCGTTCATTCCAAAATGAATACGGAAGTCGGCTACGTGCAGCGTAGCACCGAGACCGTAGAACTGGACGGAGACCTGCAGGGGCGTGTGCTGTACCACCCGTTATCAACTTTTGACTTTCAGGCGGGCACATTGACCAACACCGGGAACCAGGTGTTTTCGGGGACGATCCTGGGATCGGAACCCGTTCTGCTACACGATGAGCGGTACCGCTTTGACGTGGATCTCGCGACGGGCACGACGGTGGGGAAGGTATTCCTGACTGAACATATCGCAGGCCCGAAGGTGCAGTGCGAACTCACCATTGAAGGTACTGGCGCACAGACTCCGGCGGGGGATGCGGTTATTGCGTATACGGGGCGTTGTAGGTTTAGTGGGGAAGGTTGATACAAGTAGGGATTGTTGGCTTGGGGGCCGCCACGCATTTTGCATTGAGCGCAATCCCCACTTACGCCCGAGGGAGTGGGGTGCGGAATGATTTTCAAGCAATGGAGAGTGCAGGCAGAGCGCGGTAACTGGCTCTGGTTGGTCGTCGAGTTTTTCGTGCTCGTTGTGGGCTTTCTGGTGAGCCTGCAGGTAAACGATTGGCAGGACAGCCGCAGTGAGCGAGAACTGGAGTCCGAGTACCTGGATCGACTGCTGGTGGATTTTGAGCAAAGCCGCGTGCAGTTGACAGAGAGCGTCGACAGGATGTCGGCGATGCTGCGAACGCTCGAAACAGGTATGGGCCTGCTCAGTGAGCCCGAGCTGACCGAAGCGCAACATCAGTTGATCTTTGACGCAGTGGGGGTTGCGGGCATCTTTGGGCAATTCGATATCGTCGTCGGCACCCTGGAGGAACTCAAAGATACCGGCAATATGCGATTGATCCGCTCCAAAGCGCTTCGCGTTGGCCTTGGCAACCTATGGCAACGCTATCAACAGATTCTTCGGCTTTCGAATGTGAGAACGCTTTATCGGGTAGAGGCGTCGACTCAATTGTCGGATCACCTCTATCCTAAAAAAGGAGCGTCCTATGGATGGGATACCGAGTCCGTAGAAAACAGTCGTCGGGAACTCTACTCCGCCCTGGCTCGTATTCGGCATAACCAGGCCGCTGATATCACCGACAGTAAAAAGCTTTTGGTTCTACTCGAAGAGAACACCGCCATCATAGATTCGCTGTTGCAGTGAAGCGGTTGATGGGCTTGTCAGAGTGCGCTGATCAATCCTGCCTTGTTCTTGCCTTGCAGAATTTCGCCAGTCGAAAACTGCTGAAAATCCTCCGCTGATAACGCAGGGCGAATCCGCCGGGCGTCGCGGATCGCATTCTCTGCCGCAGCCAGATCGCCGGTGATAAAGCTCGCGACCGCGAGCACCAGGCGCGACATCAGAGCTCGATCTATGCTGTGTGTCGACTAGGCGCAGGTGCTGCGGAAGCAGATTCCGGTGCGTCCGAATTGATGATCTACAGACCCTGGTCCGTATGGTTCTGGAAATGGGTGCTTTTCGTGGATCTTGAAGGTGTAATTTATACAACATATAAGTGATATTTAAATAGTACAAATATCGTTTATACATGATTAATAAGTTGTTTTAATATCACTTATATACGATATTGTGCATCACATCCCACATTGCAGGGCTGACAGTATGCGTGCGGCCGATAGGGCAATTGCCCGTAAAAATCTCGATAGACGTTTAACCTCCATAAAAGCGGCAGACAGCTTTGCCCGTCCTCCAAAAGGTTGGGTGAGGGCGATACGCGAGTCGCTGGGCATGACCACGAAGCAACTCGGCAAACGAATAGGCGTTACTCAATCGCGCGCTTTTGAAGTTGAGAAAGCGGAGGTCTCGGGCAGAATAACTCTGGAGTCACTGGAGCGCGCTGCTCATGCTCTGGATTGTCGCCTGGTGTATGCGCTGGTTCCTCGTGAGTCATTGGATTCCATCGTAGAGGATCGAGCCCTCGTGTTAGCCAAGGAAAAACTCGGATTGACCAGCCATAGCATGGTCCTGGAGGACCAACGTGTCGACGAGGCGGATGAGAAGCGTCAGCTGAAGGAGTACGCCAGACGCCTGATCGAAAAGCCGGGCTCGGGTCTGTGGGCAGAGGAGTGACTGACCCTTTCGATCAAGAGGATAATGCGGCGACGCCACTGGAAGATGAAGAGAGGGACGGGCTTATTCCCTCCTATGTCACTACCCGTGGCGAGCTGAATGAGGCCGAACAGGCAAACATTATTGAGGCCGCCGATTGGGCCTTGTCGAGGAAGCGCAACGTCCTCGATGGTCAATTTTTGGATCGGCTCCACCATCGCATGTTCAGGCATGTGTGGAAGTGGGCAGGCAGGCATCGCCGTACCGGCAAAAATGTGGGGGTTGATGCCTATAAGATTCCAACGGAGTTAAAGCGACTGATTGATGACTCCCAATACTGGATCACGCATGAGTCCTACCTACCCGATGAGATAGCCGCACGTTTTCATCATCGACTCGTCTGGATTCATGCTTACCCCAACGGTAACGGTCGCCACGCAAGGCTGGCGACCGATCTTCTTCTCAAATCGCTGGGCAGGCACCCATTCAGCTGGGGCCGGATAAACCTGGTCGACGCCGGTGAAACGCGCCAGCGCTATGTCGAAGCACTACGTGCTGCTGATCGGCATGACTTTGGGCCTTTGAACGCATTCGTGAGATCGTAAATGATGGTAGTTCGGTGTCATCCGTAATCGCCGCAGGTTGCACAAAGAACGGGTAGCGATCTACGCCTCGATCAACCCGGCCCCAACCATTCCCTGCAGAATCTCGGGATTCGAAAACTGCTGAAAATCCTCCGCCGATAGCGCAGGACGAATCCGCCGGGCATCGCGGATTGCATCCTCTGCCGCAGCCAGATCACCGGTGATAAAGCTCGCCACCGCCAGCACCAGGCGCGGGGCAAACACCTTGTCGTCGTAGTCGCAGGCATCGCGGGCGATCTGTAGCGCGTCTTCGACCTTGCCGCAGGCCAGCAGGCCGCCGCTCAACAGCGTGCCCCAGGCTGCCAGGCGGTGGTCGCGAGGACTGATGCGCATGCCTTGCTGAATCAGTTCAAAGCCCGCCAGGTCACCGGTCTTGAGCAGGGACGCGCCGAGGGCCGCCAGGGCCTGGGCATTGCTGGGGTTGATCTGGATCGCTTTGCGCAGCAGGCCCATGCCCCGCTCGTGCTTGCCAAGGTCCACCAGGGCGCAGCCGGCAAAGCCCAGCACGCTCGAATCCTGCGCGTCCAGGCGGATGGCGGTCTCGGCGGCCTGCGCGGCTTCGTCCAATGCAGACGGTTCGTCGATCAGTCCGAATACATCGCCCAGTGCCAGTACCAATGCCAGGTAGGCGTGGGCACAGGCCAGTTCGGGATCACGAGCGATCGCCTCGCGTAGCAGTTCGGCGCTTTCTTTAAAGCATTCCTCGGTCCAGCCCTTCTGCGCCAGAATCGCGTGGCTCTGACGATAAAGCTGCCACGCACTGAGATTGGCCCGGCGATGCTTACCCAGCTGCACCAGCTCTGCGCGGTTGATGGCAGGTTCGATGCTGGCCACGATGCGCGCGGCGATTTCGTTCTGAATGTCAGGCAGTTCGTCTTCATGGAATTCATGGCGACTGGCCCACAGCAGGGCGTTATCGGCGGTCTCCATCAACTGAAACGAAATGCGGTAGCGCCCACCGATATTCAGCAGATTGCCTTCAACCAGATACTGCACGCCGAGTTCGCGGCCGATGGCCCGAACATCCAGCTCGCTGTCGCGGTACACCTGCATCGTGCTTTGCGACACCACCCAAAAGCCCGGCACATTCGCCAGCGTGATGCTCAGGTCTTCGCCGAGAATCTCGGCCAGCCACGCGTCTTCGTCCTGATTGCTGCGGCAGTGAAAAGGCAGCACCGCCAGCGACGTCTTGTCGGTGGCGAGCCCCGACTCGCGTCGAAACGGGTTGTCGGTGTTGATGGGGGGCGGCTCTGGCGGTGCGGATGCTTCGATTTGGCCCACAAAGCGGTAGCCGCGGCGATGGAGCGTGGCGATGTACCGTTGTTGGTCGGCGTCGTCATCCAGGGCCTTGCGCGCCTCTTTGATGCAACTGCTCAAGGTGGAGTCCGACACCACCTTGCCCGCCCAGAGTTCGTCCATCAACTCGTCGCGGCCGATCACCCGTTCGCGGTTATTTATCAGGTAAATCAGCAGGTTAAACACCTGCGGCTCGATCGGGCGCGGCGTGCCGTCGTGCGCGAGGGAGTAATTGCGCAAGTCCAGCGTGAAGTTGTCGAACGCGATCTGCATGGAGTCATGGTGCCGCAGAACGGCAATCCCCACAAATTCCCCAACAAAGCCTCAGGGCTTCTTCAAGCCTGCGCCTCGGGGCTTGGCCACAATCCCTTCACGCTTTGCAGTTGTCCACCGGCAGTCAGTCACACCGGGTGCGCGCAAAGCATCAATTCAACCGAAGAGAAAGCAACAGGAGATAACAATGAACGCTGTCGAACAATCGCTGCATTTTGAAAACGTGGTGCGCCAGGAATGGACCAGCCCCACCACCATCAACGCCTGGCAGGACTGGTCTGAGGAGCAGTCCATACACTGTAAGCCCCTGACCGATGCGCTGATTCGTCACACGCAGTTGGCCGAAGGGCAGACCGTGCTGGATCTGGCCGGTGGCGTCGGCGAGCCGGCCCTGCCCATCGCCCGTATTGTGGGCGCAGCGGGATCGGTGGTCGCCACAGACCTGTCCGAAGGCATGCTGGCCGTAGCGGCAGACAAGGCCCGCCGCGAGGGATTGACCAACCTGCGCTTTGAAGTCGCCGATGTGCACGAACTGCCCTACGCCGACAACAGCTTTGACCGCGTGGTGTCGCGTCTGGGTCTTATGTATTTCTGGAACATCGAGCAGGCGATCAGCGAGATTCACCGGGTACTCAAGCCCGGTGGCGTGGCCTCGTTTGTGGTGTGGGGGTCCCCCGAGCAGAACGAGTACTTTGGCAGTATCCTCGCGCCGTTCAATCAGCGCCGCGAAATGCCCGCGCAGTCCGACGACATGCCGACGCCCACGCGCTTTGGCGACGTGTCAAAGCTCACGGAAATGTTCGCGTGTCAGGGCTTCAGCGAGGTGGCATCGCAAGCGTATTGCGAAGCACTGCCCTGGCCCGGAACGCCGCGCGAGCTGTTCCAGCACTTTTACGACATGGCGGTGCCGTTGCAGCCCTACATCGACAGCTTTGACGAGAACGAGCGGGAGGCGGTGCTGCAAGAAATCGAAGCGGCATTCAGCAAGCGGTGGGACGGCAAGTACACCAATGCCTTTGCGTCCTTCAACACGGTGTACCTGACGAAGTGAGGAGTACGGCGGTGCGCTACCTGTGACAGGGGCGCACCGCCAACGTCCGCAAAGAGGACTACAGATCATGAGCGATGAGCAGATCGACAAGTTTGTTTACTGGGTGCCCGCCGAAGCCATCGATGCGGTGACGGCAGAGCTGACGGCGGACGGGTATCGCATTCAGAAAACCCTTGGCAGTCAGTGCGAAGTGCTGAAGTGCTCGGGCAAGCGTCTTGGCCTGGCAGAGCCCGCGGGGTTCAGTCGTATGTGCAAGCGGCAGGGGTCGTGGTATCGCAGCTCAGCGAAAAACGGAAAATACCTGTTGGTGGCAGATCACCGATTGCGGGGTTCGGTGCAGCGGTATCTGGACGCCACCATGGCGGTGTCGGATTTTAAGCCTGAGGCCTTGCCAGACCTGATCGAGCTGAAAGAGGTTGTTGATACTCCCGAGTATCAGACCACGCGGCCCGACGAATGGCAGAAATACTCACTGCTGGATCGGGTCATGATGAAAATCATGTTCACGCTGACGGGGTTCTGGGGCAGGGGCGAGAGCCTGTCTACCGCCTGGTTAGGGCACCAGGCGAATCACGCGAACTTTTTGGCGAAGCGATTTACTGCAGATATTGAAGGCGAAGCGGTGGCGTACAGCGTGACGGAGAACGCGGGGGTTTGTTCGTCGTGTGTGGAGTTTTTTAATCTGGTGTCGGATGACAGTCGGAAGTTGGTGCGGAGCTGTCCGGGGTCGATTACGTTTTCGGGGGCTGCCAGGGGTGTTTTTTATGATGTGCGGCCGGTTCGATTTTCTGAAGGGGGCGGTAGGTAGAGGTAGAACCCCTGCTCTACGCCGAAGCGCTCAATCATGTATTCGGCGATTGCCTCAAGGTCCAAAGCCGCTCTACGCGAAAACCGGTACTCAGTTATCATATGTGCGATATCGGGCTTCCGCTGACACCCAGATGTCGCTGAGACTACGGCCGCAGGGATCGCTGGCGAGTCCTTCGTCAATGGCAGCCTTCAGTGCACAGGCTTGTTTCTGCTCGAGTCGGATCAGGTCCCGCAGGCACTCACTGTCATCGGTGTAATTGCCGCTGACATCCGGTGTCTTCACCTGGTCGTCCTGGGCTTCGGTAATAGTGATCGTCTTGCGTATCGTAGCCATCGCCGCGTCTGCCTTCATACTATTGGTGCAGTATAGTGTCGGCGGGCTTCGGGGTTGTGAACCCGGCACGATTCGCACAGGTTTCACCAGGCTATCTTGAATACCGCTTTCCTAGTCTTGTTCGTCGAATTGTTGAGCGTCATCAGGCCTATCGACACCAGATCACCTTGGTAAATCGATACCGTGCCAAGGCTGCTGCACTACAGTTCTTTACCAACGACCGCTATGCTGACCATACCCGATCACGTAAAGAGGCGTATCGGGTTCTAAAGGACGAAACCAGCTTGCCCAATTGGGCGTTGAAAAATGCCATTTAGACCGCATACGGGGCGTTACAGGTGGGAGCTGGGTAATCCACCAGTAGATTCAGATGGGAGGATGGATGCTCTTCTTGTTTTTCCTCCTCATTTGAGGCATAAAAACAGGAAGACTTAGGCTTTGTCCCGGAGAATACTGAATGAACGATCAACTACACACTGAAGAAAATGCCCTGGATCGGTTATCCCAGCTGGGTATCCCGATGGCAGCGCTTACAGAGTCTGTATGGCAAGGTTACCTTGCGCGGTCACGTACCACGAGCAATCACCCACGAATCGCCCGCGGAATCATCATGTGGGCAGAAGTCGTTGCAGTATTGAGAGAGCAGCTTATATCCCATGGTTGGGTTAAAGAGGATAAAGGCAACTACGAACTATCGGTAAACCAGAAAGCAGGTTTGGCCATTGTCGTTACTACTGGCGATGAAGCAACCGGCATGATCGGGGCGACGCCTTCAAATAAGTGCCCAAAGGGTGTGAACACGGCTGAAGCTGTTGAAACGAACAATCAGCTGGACATGTTCAGTGAGCTATTACCTGCAATTGAAGATGTTCAAGGCCTTACAACGTGGGTATTGCTGATGCATTTGGGTACCAATGAGGTGCATTGCGAGCTCTCCCTGCCAACCAGCATTTCTAATGGCAAGATCAATGGCTGGAAAGAACGTATTATTTTACCGAGCATGCCGTTGGATGATGATTCATTCGAAATTCAAGCACCTGATTTGCCAGATATAGAAGTACCTATCAAGAAGAAGGCATAACATGTTCAACAATACTCGTTTTGCTCTCGCGCGAAAGCGCCGAGGGCTAACAAAGCGGGCATTGGCGAAAGAAGTGGGTGTAACAGATCGGTCGATTACTGCTTATGAGAGCGGTCAAACCGTGCCTGAAAGCCAGACTATTGAAAAGATCGCGAACGCACTTCGTTTTCCGGTCGAATTTTTCTTTGCTGATGACGTAGAAGAGCTGCCCGTTGAGGTGGCTAGCTTTCGTGCGCTTACCAAAATGACTGCTGCCCAAAGAGACATTGCGCTTTCTGCGGGATCTGTTGCGTTACTTTTGAACCAATGGATTGAAAACAAGTTTGATTTGCCTGCGCCGGATTTTCCAGAGGATTACAGAATCTCTTTGGATGAAAGGGCAAAAAAGGATAAAGGTCAGCAATCGTCTGAAGGAGACCAATACCCAAGCGGGGGGCATGGCAATGACCCGGAAGCGGCCGCTGAAATGCTCCGCCGCTACTGGGATTTAGGTGAACTTCCAATCAAAAACATGATCGCCTTGCTTGAAGCTAAGGGTGTGCGTGTCTTCTCGCTATCTGTAGATGCCAGAGAAGTAGACGCCTTTTCCATGTGGTATGGCGACATTCCTTTTGTGTTTCTCAACACCAAGAAAACAGCGGAACGTTGCCGCTTTGATGCGGCACATGAACTCGGCCATTTGGTTATGCATCGTCACGGTGCTCCCCAAGGGCAAGAAGCGGAGAAAGAAGCCAATGCCTTCGCGTCGGCCTTTTTGATGCCGCGTAGGAGTGTTCTGGCCAATGCGCCAAGATCGGCAACCTTAAAAAGCCTCATCTCCCATAAAAAGTACTGGAATGTGTCTGCTGCCGCACTTAACTATCGGCTTCACTCGCTCAACCTGACAACCGACTGGACCTATCGAACGCTATGCATTGATCTGGCTAAACTAGGGCGGGATCATGAGCCGGAACCTTCACCTTTTGAAACATCGCAAGTGCTCAAGAAGGTATTCGCGAGTCTGCGAGAAGATGGTATTTCCAAAGCTGATGTTGCGAGAGAGTTGCTGATTCAGCCGGAGGAGCTGGACGAGCTTACTTTTGGTTTGATGTTGAACGTCTTGAGCGGAAGATCACACGGTAATATCTCTCACAATAAGCGACCAAGTTTAAAGCTGGTGACTTAGCCTCAGAAGAATCTTACTACTTGGGCGGCAGCTTTCGTCTATCGCCCAATATTCTAAATCCTTCAGGCACAGGTTTAAATTTGTCGCCTTCTTCTGGCCATCGTTTAGCGCGACTTTGAAATCCTCTGAGTGCTGCAATATCCAAGGTCGCAGCAACCACGAAGTCATTGTCCCCACCTCTAAGTCTGGCAATATCCCGCAGGAAGCTCTCTTTGGCAGGTGATCGAACGCGGCTATCGCCATACTTCCGGTTGTTTACCAATATGGTGTAAGCATGAACATCCAGTGCAGCGGATTCGATCAGGGATGCGAAAGTATCCAGATCCCTGTTCCAACTGAGCACCATAATGGCATCAACTGCGCCCTGGAAGCGAATCCGTGCTTTGCTGTTTTGCAGTTCTGAGCAAACCATGACACCAAAGTTAATGCCGTTGTGAATATAAATTGGCTTCGGTGATTTTTTAGAAAGATCCCACTCCTTGCCAAATTTCACCGTGAGGTCTTTGTCTTCGCCAACGGCTGGCTCAAGCTTGGGTTGCCATATTTTTACAAAGGTTGGATAGCCGAGTCGATTATCTGCCAAAACCAGTGCGGCCTCACTCAGGATCATATTTCCTTCGCTATGCCGATACTCCGTTCCTGCAATTAAACTAATACCCGCTGAACTAAGTCTGGCGGCAATGCTATTCAGCCAGCGCAACGGGATTGAAAGCTCTGGGAAAAGGACGTAATCCGGCCTCGGATTTAGCTTTAATACATCGTTAACCAATTTGGATATTTTCTGGTAACGCTTGCGGCTTAAATTCGGCTTATTGCATGCGGTAGCCGCCCAATCGCTGTCTTCGGTACGCAGGTTGGTTAATGCAACCACCACCTTGTCTTTACTGTCAGTGCCAATTTTCAGATACTTTTTGCGTCGTTTTGCTTTCATATCGCTGGCATCTTGTTCCGCTGCCAGAAGAGTGGGTTTTATCCAAACGCCACGCAAAACTTGAGTATATTTAGCCCATGTTACTGCTGGGCTGAAGGCTGGAGTTTTGCCTGAAGCGGATGGCAAGCCAACACATTCGGGGGCTAATTCCGATATTTCAGCCGGAGATAGAGGTCGAGTGGGGAAAAGATAAGGCAGGTAGCTGTCATTTTTCTTCTGCCCTCTGGTTACCTTGCCTAATCTGGTTTTGCGTGTAGAGTTGATAAACTGTTCAAATATCTCCACGTCGAGAAGCTCGGCGTTGCCGAGCAACTTCAGAATTTGCTTCTCTTTATTAGTATCACGTTTGCCAACCAGCTCCTCAGCAGACTGGCTATTCAAAATGTACTTGTAAGCCTCTTTCGCAAGATCTGCTGACGCAACAAGCGGTGCTTTATTCTCGAAATCAGCCACATCAAAGCGCAAATCCAGCAGCGCCTCAAAATCAGTCAGAGTTGCTACAATTTGATTCAGAAAGAGATCTGCTAAGCGCTTCTTCTTGCTTGATCGTTCACCCAGGAATAGCTTGCTGGGATCATGGTAGCGAGTGGCTGCATCAATAAATAGCCAAGTTAAAGTACCTTTGATATAACCCCAAAGATCTTTTAATACTTTGGCATCGCATCCGTTAATGCGAACCGTTTTTCCTCTGCCGACCTCAGAAGCTAAGGTATCGATCGCTCGATAGGACTTCACTGCTATTTGCTCGGCCTGCTCCCACTCATTCATGCTGATTGCAAAGCCGAGTAGTCTTGGTAAGTAGGTAAAATGAGCAAAGAGATTGTCTGCCCGTAAGATATGGTTATGGGCAAACTGATAAAATTCCTTGCGCTGCTCCTTCCATTGATTTGGTGGCAGGTCCCGAGCCAGGGTTTCTACGTGACGCAGCTGTAGTGACCATCCTAATCGACGAATAGTCAGGCCATCAGCTCGACGCAAAGTATCTGCATTTTCGCCCACACTTCCGGCAGCAGAGAGCACCTTGGCTGCCGTCGAGTGCTCTAATTGATCTGGCGATGGCATCAAACGGTGTTCGCTGGAAAGTTCGTATATCTCCTTTTCGATACTGTCCAGCAGGTCCAGGCCTGCACGCCCTTGTAATACAAATAGCTTTTGCTTGTCAGACTGAAGCGATATTCTGGTGTCTCCTTGGACGTCTGAACCCTGGTTAATCTCCCAAACCTTATCGTTTTTGTCGTTCTGTGAAATGTAACTTTCACCTATTCGAGACTGAACCATGCTCATCAGATCTAGGCTATTGGTGATCGTGCCGGTATCACGCAATACCAGAAACATATCATCTACGTAGCGGCCATAGTGAATCGGCGCTAATTTCTCCAGAACAAGCTTGTCCCATCTGTGAAGCAACGCATTGGAAATAACACGGCTGCACGTCAGGCCTATCACCAATCCTCCGCTTATCTTGGCATTCTTGCCCCCAACGGATTGGCCGAATTTTGCAGCACCTTTAGCCCAAGCGCATAGAAAACTTGCGAGTTGTTCGGTAAAGGCCTTCTCTTCATCTGTCAGCTTCAGATCAAGTGCTTCAAGTAACGCTGTACCAGAAATCGCCATCGGGTCAATAAAGTGGTAGTAGCTCTTCAAGTCGAGAGAGACCGCAATCACGTCGCGATCCTTTTCCAACTCATCACGAATAGCCTCTAAACCATCGCTTCGCCACTTTTGATAGGGCTGGAAATAGGGCACAAAAGATCCAATGGAACTGATGTGAAATGGCTTTTCATCGTCCTCTGCGAATAGTTCATCGTTGCGGATGCGTTTTAATCTGGCGCCATAGCAGCTGTCGTCGAGCTTGGCATCAAACTGGTGGCCAATCATATTGATCCACAAGGCAGAGATGACGTGGGTATCAACCAGAAAGTCACCCACAATTCGAAATTCGGGCGTTATATCGTAATTCCCGAACAGACTTTCGACCGCCCTCTCTGGCTTGGAGAAATGTACATGGCCATTTTCACTGCTATCTGGCTTTCTATCAGTAGATAGCTTCTTTGGTAGCAATCGAAAGCCCCCGAGCAGATCTTTATCGTTTTCAAAGCCGGAGTTGCTCTTTAATCGATTTAACAGGCCTTTTAGGTTAGCCAGCAGGTCTTGTTCGTATTCCGCAAACTTAATGGCAGTGGGGAAGGTATTTTCGAAGAAGCAGTCGGCTTTGGCCTTTCTATACGCGACAAGAAGGTCTTCTATTGTGAGATTGTCCCAGCCATTGAACGCTGCACGGTAGCTCATAATACCTATCCCTGATTTAACTGCTTGGCTGCCTCAACGGCCTCTACGATAGCCAGCTTTATGGCTTCTGAATAGTCGTCTTCGTAAATGACCGAGCTGATTATCTGATGAAGTAATTCTTTTCCGATCACGTTATCGGAGACCCAAACGGCGATATTTTCCATCTCTTTAACAAAGCGCTTTACCACATAATCGAAGCCGTTCAGCTCAAGGAAGTAGGCGCCTAAGACCAGTGATGAACGTTTATTCCCATCATTAAACGCATGATTTTTGTTAATAGAGAAAACCAAATGCGTCAGCTTGTCTTCCATCTCTGGGTAATACCAGTCATTCCGGATATGTTCTAAGGGGCTCTCCAATTGGCCAATATCTTTGGTACCAGCCAAGCCGCCCGAATGCTCGATAATCCAGTCGTGAACCTGTATCGCGTGTTTCACATCGAAATAGAAAAAGCGGATGTCAGCCCCTGAATTGAATGAGTCACTCATCTCAAAACCCTGTCATCGATCTTTCAGACGTTTGAGTACTGCCAGTGTTTCCGGGTCACTCAGCTGCTCTTCCAATGAATGGCTTTTCTCGCCCAAAAAGCGCTCGAAGTCTGCTTCTGGAACCGACTGAATGTAGGCCTCCAGTTTTTCGTGCAGGGCATCGCGAAAACACAAGTCGCGGCTGGCCATCTTAATTCGTGCATCCAGAATAAGAGGTTTAAATAAGGGGTGTTTTTCAAAGCTGGTAAACAGGCTTTCCGCTTCTCCTTGCGTGAGCTTGCGACCTTTAGCGGTGCTGGCCTGCTCCAGCTCATGGGAAACACCCGACTCGTAACTGGAAATCAGGTTTAACACTTCGGAATATAGAGTTTCGCGGATGTTGGTTTTGGACGCCAAATTCAACACCTTTTTATATTCGGCGGCGTTTTCATGGAAAATGCTTTGGTATATCAGATTGGTAAAGCGAGCATATTTCCACTGATTACCTTCCACATGGTTATCTAAGGCATCGGTGAACTGGCGGCGGTAGTTTTCTTCCTGGAGCGCGGAAACCAGATAGTTTTCATCGCGCTGATTAATAAACTTGGTTTGGCCGCCGGCTCTTTCGGCCATCACATCCAGCACAATGTCCAGCAAGCGGGAGCGCAGAAGGCGTGCGGGTTCGCTTTCGGTGAGCAGCATGCCTATGTTCAAAACCGCTCGAAAACTGAACAACCCCAAAGCAGTGGTTTTGGTACCCTCATTGATGAGGGTGCCAGATGCTAAGCTCTTGAATTGCTTTAGTTTTGCTCCTCGTATTACTTGGTAGCCATTGCTTTTCAGCTCATCCCCATGAGATGACAGGTAGCGCTCTATGGTTGCATCCGCCACCTCATACAAGACCATCACCTGCGCCTTGGTAAACATCGTGTCTCCTTCAAATTCCACGCCGCCCAGGCCTAAATGCTGCTCGGCTTGTTGCAGGGCGTAGCGGTTGTTAAGGATATTCTGGCGATCGTGGGACGACTCAGTGAGGTCTTTGGCCATCCTAGGCCTCCTTGGCTTTCGATTGCGCGGACGAAGTGACGGTTACCTGGCCGTTCATTAGCATGGGGAGGAGCCAGTCGCGCAGTGATTCAAGATATACGTTTTCTTTAAGGACTATATCGCGCTGTTTGAACAATGAGGCGCAATGCTGGCTATATTCTTCCAGCAACTTTTGCGGTGGTAGGTAGGTTTTAAACCACTTCACACCATTCAGATCCAAATGTAGAACCAGAGTTCCAGAAGCATAGTATTTAATATACTTGTGATAACTCTCTGAATTAAAAAGCTTTTCTAAATAGGCATTGCAAAATTTTCTCGAAGATACACTCGCGACATCACAGGACATTAGCGGCGTTTCATCGAATATATCCGGGATAACGAATGACTTGCCGATGATATCCGCATTTCTGGTAACGTCAGTAATGGCAATTACCAACTCCCCTGGATTTAGCTTGCTTTCTGGTTTGAATTTCCCGTTGTAGTATTTCGTTCCTTCAAGCTTGAACTCTCCGGACAAAGAGAACGAGTTCAAGTTAATAAATGGCACACCAGTATCTTGGATATCGCCGCTTTTATACGAAATTCCGCGTTTAAAGGTTACGTGATCTCCAAGCAAGCAATCGATCCACCCCTCCGGAATTTCCCGCTTGAGGGTTGGGTTGTAGACCATTTTTCCGCCGGAGGTTTTGTAGGGTTTTCCGTTGGTATCGGGGAAGTCGAACTGTACAAACCAGTAGTCGTATAGGGTTTTGGCCATGGCTTCCAGTTCGGCGTTGATACGGTTGTTGAGTTCGATTTTTTGATCGATTGCCTCTAGAACCTTTCTTATCGAAATTTGAAGCTTTTTATCATCAATCGCAGGAATAGCCATTTCATGGAGTTCGTTCCTGTTAACTCCCGGCACAGCGCTTTTGTCAGAGGTCCGAATTCTCCCCAAGCAGCTCAATAAGTAATAGATATACTTCGGATCATTGCCTTTGAAATTCTGGACATATAAGGCTGTATTGTGTGGCCAATATTTTCCGTCCACAAAATACATTTCTCCCAACGTTCCATATCGCCCGGTTACGACCCCTGGGCCTTCGACTTTATAGTCGTGGTGGACGCCAGAGACACCAGCCGAACTGATAACAGGATACGGACCTGGAACTCTGTCTTTCTCCGGCAGGTCATAACCCCTTTTCAGGGTTATAAGATCGCCTAATCTTCTAGGGCTCACCTTACTCATACTTAAGCCCCACCAACTGCTTTTTGATCTCAGCTTCCAGCTTACGAGATTGGCTAAACAGGCTATCCAAATTGCTGGTAAAACCCTGCATCTTATTCGCAAACTGTTCCGGAGTAATATCCACGTATTGGATTTTTACATCGAAATACTGGCCTGCGCTTAGTGAGTAGTTTTTGGCTCCGATCTCGTCATAGCTGACAGCCACGGAAAAGTCTTCCACGGCTTCTTTGGCATTGAAGATGTCGATAATGCGTTGTTCTTCATCCGCGCTCAGTACGGTTTTCTGGTTCTTTCCGTCTTTGATTTTTTCGCCCAGGTTAGAGGCGTCAATCAGTACTACCTTGTCTTTGTTGCTGTCATCCATAAACAGGATGGAGACGTTGGTGCCGGTGGTGGCAAAAATATTGGACGGCATGGAGACCACGCCTGCCAGCATTTTGTGTTTCACCAGATGCTCGCGGATGCCCTTGTCGATACCCGACTGGGCGGTGATAAAGCCGGTGGGTACGACTACTGCCGCCTTGCCGCCCGGTTTTAGCGAGTGGATGATGTGCTGCAAGAACAACTGGTAGATTTCCATCTTGTCCTTGGCTTTGGCTTTGATTTTGGGGATGCCCGCAAAGAAGCGCTCTTTGTTTTCTTTGCTGTCCAGCTCGTCGCGGAAGTCGCTGAAATCCATCTTGAACGGTGGGTTGGAGACAATGTAGTCAAACTTCTTCAGGTCTTTACCGTCCCGGTGATACGGATGTAATACGGTATTACCCTGGATCACATTGGGGATGGAGTGCACCAGATTGTTGAGGATCAGGTTAAGGCGCAGCAAATTGGAGGATTTTTGCGAAATATCCTGAGTGTAGATGCTGCAACGGTTCTCACCAATGGCGTGGGCCACGTTCATTAACAATGTGCCGGAACCGGCTGAAGGGTCGTAACAGCTGACGTTCTTCACTTTGCCCTGCTGGTCGGCAGGCACCAGAATCGCCGCCATAATTCGTGCTACCGCATGGGGTGTGTAGTACTCAGCGTATTTCCCGCCGGAATTGCTGTTGTAGTCTTTGATCAGGTATTCAAAGATAGTGGCGTAGAAGTCGAATTTTTGCGTGAAGATACGCTCGAAGCTAAATTCCACCAGCTTGTTGATGATGGCGCGGCAGAAAGCATCGCGCTTGGACTCATCGGCAATGTATTCACTGACGCGATCAAACAGCACCACCTTCGCGCCGCCATCGGTCTTTACAGCGAACACGTCGTTGTTGGTTAAGGCAATATCGCGAAGGGTGTCATCAAACAGTTTGGCAAAGTCCGGCGCGTTCTGCTGGCTGAACAAGTAGCTGATAAAGTGATGGGGCTTTAAGCGAGCCGTATCGCCGCCCATTTGCAGTTGCAGCATTTCCAGCTCGTCTTCGCTCATGGCGACCAGGGCTTCTTCCCATTTCTCCGAGCTGGCGACCTTCTCGTCGATCTGTTTCGCCTCATAGGCGAACTTGTCGTTCAGAAACTTGTACAAGAAGGTCTGGGTAATGATTTTGAACTCATTACCATCATTGCCCAATCCATAGTGGGCACAGATGTTCTTCAGGCTGTCGATCAGCGCTTTGGTCTTTTGTTGAAATTCTAGCTCTACCATTTCTTACGGCTCTTATGATTTACCAAGCTCTACCGCCGGTATTGAATTCTTTCAGGTACTCTGCGACCACCAGGTGATTAATAAATCTTGAGGCGTCGGCGTTGAGTGGTATGTTTTGCTCACCTTTGAAACGGCGTATGACTAGCGGCATCATCTGGCGTTCAAAGTAGCTTTCGTTATCCAGTATCTGGCTGTTGTTCAGCACCTGTTCGTCGGCGTCTTGTTTTACGCCGGTTAGGGCTTCAAAAATCTTGCGTTCGTACTCTGATATATCGCCACGTTCCTGCAAGCGCTTGTGAATACGGGTGTATTTGGCATCGCCCAGGTACTTCTGTCGTAGTTGATTGTTCTGGCGGTTCAGTTCTTTTACGCGATCGTGAATCTTATTGAGCGCGTCGATATTGGCGACCATTTCATCCTGCGTGACCTCGCTGAGGTTCTTTTTCTTGAACAGCCTTTCCAGCTCTTCTTTCAGACTGACAAATTTGGGGTCCTGCTGATCAAAATTGCTGGCCAGAGCCTCGCGGGTTTGGCGCAGTGTGTTCTTTAACTGGTCAGCCAATACCAGCTCTTCTTCGCCTACCTTGATAAAGCGGAACACCACATCTTCAAGGGCGACATTAAGCAGGTTGGCGGTGTCGGTGCCTTGTTCGATGCTCTCTTTCAGGTTGAGCATATCGAGGTGGTTGCAGGTTTCCCGATAGAGGATATTGAGCTTGGCAAAGTCCAGCTGTTCCAGTAACTCGTAGTCGCCTTGTAAGCGGATCAGGTTGTATAGGCTTTTGGCGTTTTCCAGCGCCTTTTTCAGAGCCAGTACGGTTTCACGATCCTGAACCTGGCTGATTTGGTCGGTGAAGATCTCGGCGTTGTCTGTATCAAAGCGGAACAGTACGTCTTTGATGTGATCTATCTCTGCCGCGATCTCTTCCTGTGATTTGAACAGGTTGGAGTAGTGCTCCATTTCATCGCCAAGTTCAGATTGCAGCTCATCGAAATAGGCTTTGTTAGTAGCATCAAACTCTTTGCGAATGTCGGCAAAATCCACCACGTAGCCGTAGCGGAAGTCTTTGTAGGTGCGGTTAACCCGTGTGAGTGCCTGCAACAGGTTGTGCTTACGGATGACCCGGCCCAAATAGAGCTTTTTCAGGCGCTTGGCATCAAAGCCGGTGAGCAGCATGTTATAGACAAACAGGAAGTCGATCTTGCCTGCTTTGAAGTCTTCTACCCAGTCTTTGCGTTCTTCTTTGGTGCCAATGTCGTGCAGGATCAGTACTGCACTTTTTACCTTTCTTTCATTGGTTACTTTATTTCGGTTGGGTTTTTTCCGATCAGCATGTGGCTCGTTATCGGATGCTGTGCCCGAAACGTCGTATTCCGGTGAGTCTTCCGCCACCATCGGAAGGTCGTAACCCGGATCATTGGCTTCGTTTACAGCCGCATCAGGCAGCCCGCTTTCTGCGTATCTTTCACCGAAGAGCTTGAACATCTCTTTGGCTTGGTCTGAGCTATCACAAATGACCATGCCACCGATGCTGGCATCATTCAGGGCGCCGCGACTTTTCTCAAAATCGGTAACGATGTAATCCAGCATGGGCTCCACAAAGCTCGGATGGGCATAGATGAGCTTGCGATCAACATCCCCCATTTGGACTTCTACCTCTTCTAAGGCTTGTTGCAGCACCATCTTGTAGTTGGTGGCGATCTCTTCGCGGATCAGGCGCAGGGTGTAGCCATCGGCGATGGATGCGTTGTAATAGTACTTGTGGATATAGCCGCCAAAGATTTGTTTGGAGCTGATGGCTTTGGAATCTGGGTTCTTTCTGGCTTTGTCCTCGTCAACGATCAGTGGCGTGCCGGTTAGCGCGATCTTGATGGCGTTGGGGTCGGACTGATACAGGTTGGCCAGAAAGCTGCCTTTTGGGTTGTAACTTCGGTGCGCTTCGTCCAGAACGAAGATGCGCTGGATGTTGATGTCGTAGTCTTTGGTAGACAAGACATCGGGGTCATCCTGAAATTTCTGGATATTTACCACAGTGATTTCCGGCTTGCCGGAATGGTTGTGAATTACCTGTGTGGCCTTAATGTCTTTGGCAAAGGCATCACGGGAGTTAATGGTGTGTACCGTTAACCCACGCGCTGTGAATTCCCGTTGGGATTGCTGTAGCAGGTCAAGCCTGTCCACGATGAAGTAGAACTTGGGAATGACCTGCTGCTTTTGGAAATAGTCCGTTAGAAAGCGCACGTTGTAATAGGTTAGCGCCGTTTTGCCGCTACCCTGGGTGTGCCAGATGATGCCTTTCTTCACGCCCTCATTAAGCTTGCGTTCAATCGCTTTGGTGGCAAATATCTGGGGATAGCGCATGATGTGCTTTTGCAGGCCATCGGTCTCAGCTACATAGGCCAGTGCATAACGCAGGATGAACGCCAGACGGTCACGGCTAACCAAAGATGTACAGATACGATTCGTTGGACGTTCTGGCTGCTTATTGGTCTGAAACTCCGGGTTGCTGCGAATGACTTCCAGGTTGTTGTCTTTCAGTACCCTTAGCTCTTCTTCCTCAGAAACGGACTTCAGCAACGCCGTGAGATTCAGTATCTCTTCTTCTCGGAAGTAGTTGAATACGGGCTTGTGATAGGAGCTGCTGGCGTAAAAAGCCCCTTGCACGGGTTCCGGGTCACCGTCGTCATACTCCATGTTGTTGGAGAAAATCATGAACTGGGTGATGTTGGCGAAACGCTTGAATTTCGGGTTCTGAAAACGTTTGTTGATGCGGTCGCGCTCAGCCAGAATGCCTTCGCGGTTGTTGGGTTTTTTCACCTCAATAAAGATCAGCGGCATACCATTGATCAACAGGGTGATGTCTGGACGAAATTCCTCATCACCGTTTTGGCATGTTAACTCGGTGACAACATGAAAGCTGTTGTTGTTGAAGTTCTCAAAATCGATCAGCTTGGTATTCGAACGATCTGTCAGGCGTTCAAAGAAAGCTCGGCCAAGGTCTTCGTTGTCGAGTTCCAACTTAATATCTTCGAGCAGGCGACTTACATCATCAGGCTCAATGCCTGGATTGATTTTGAGAATCGCAGCGTTGAAAAGCTCGGGGAAAGTATTGGTATCGAGATCCCAGCTTTGCCCTTTCAGTGACAGGTACTGATAGCCGAGTCGCATCAAATGAAGGATGGTGGGAATTTTTACGCGAGTATCTTCATTAAACTTCATAACATTCCCTGTCTATTGTTGTGTCAGCTCAAGCAGGTCGCCTACCTGGCACTCAAACAGCAGGCAGAGTTTCTCAATGGCTTCCAGATCCACTTTCTGAGCCGTCTCTTTATAGAGCAAGGTTACCGTGGCGCGGCTTAGCCCCGTTTCTCTGGCAACGTCGGCAATACGCATCTTGTGCTCACCCATCATTCGGGCGAGATGGCAGCGGATCATGGCTGTGCCTCTGGCTGGTAATCAGGTTATCGGAATAACAAAGGAGCATACCACGACTTTGATATTTGCCTGGCATTTTGTGAGTTGAAATTGAATTATGCAGGGCTGATTTTTAAAAATGGGCTGAAGTTTTTCTAAATTACGCGGAGTTACGCGCCATATGCGTAATTACGCAAACCATGCGTAATCGCGCGTAATT
>JAUIMF010000019.1 GCA_030433415.1 Gammaproteobacteria bacterium
GGGCTCGGGGTTGGGTAAGGCACCTTCGCCCGGGAGTATTGGCATTCTTCCGCCGACCGAGGTGATCCGCGAGTCCGGGCAACGGTTGATGATCGATGGGGTGGAGTTTGAGTTCCAGGTCGTCTCGGGCTCAGAAGCGCCGGCGGAATTCACGTTTTATCTGCCCCGGCAAAAGGTTTTCTGCGGAGCCGAGCTGGTGTCGCACACCCTGCACAACCTGTATACGTTACGTGGCGCCAAGGTCCGCAACGCGCTGGCCTGGAGCGGGTTTATCGACGATGCCATTGAACGGTTTGGTGAGGCAGAGGTGTACTTCGGTAGTCACCATTGGCCCGTGTGGGGCCGCGAGCGTATTCGCGAGTTCCTCGAAGTCCAGCGCGACACCTACAAGTTCCTGCACGATCAGACCGTGCGCTGGGCCAATCTGGGTTACACGCCCCGCGAGATTGCCGAGCGCATCAAGTTACCCAGCGCCCTGCAGCGCAGCTTTCACAACCGGGACTATTACGGCACGGTGAGCCACAACAGTAAGGCGGTCTATCAGTATTACTTTGGGTGGTACGACGGCAATCCTGCCCACCTCAACCCATTGCCACCGGTAGAAGAGTCGCGGCGCTACGTCGCGGCCATGGGAGGAGGTGATGCGGTGCTGGCGTTGGGTAAACAGGCGGTTGACGAGGGTGAGTACCGTTGGGGCGCCACGCTGTTGAACCATCTGGTATTTGCCGAACCCGAGAATACTGATGCGGCGGCGCTACTGGCCCGTTGCTATGACCAGCTGGGTTATCAGGCAGAGTCGGGGCCATGGCGGGATGTCTATCTGACCGGTGCCTTTGAGTTGCGCCACGGCAAACCCGACCGCGGTCTGGACCTGGCCATGGCCAGGGACATGATTCGCCATGCGGAGCGCTCGCACTTTTTTGCCGCGATGGCGGCGCAGGTCAAGGCGGAAGAGGCTGAGGATGTAGAGCTGACGGTGAACTTCTACTTCACGGACCTCGACGAAAACCACGTGCTGCACCTCAAAAACGCCGTACTACACCACCGCATGCGTCCCAGGGACGACAACGCCGACGTTACCATCAATGTGACCCACGACCTGTTTATCGAAATGGCGCTGGGGACGGTATCGGTACGTGAGCTGGTGTTCTCGGATGAACTGGACATTGATGGCAGTCGCCTTGCTCTGGTGCAGTTCTTTGCGTTGGTCGGATCGTCCGATGAGGCGTTCTCTATCGTGAGGCCCGGCGCTGACTGAGGGTGAATGTTCCGCGCTGCCGGGTGGTCCGCCAGCATCTGCAGAAAAATAGAGGAGAGAATTATGGCGACGGTGCTGATAACCGGGGTAAACCGCGGTATTGGTCTGGAGTTTCTGCGCCAGTACGCGCAGGCGGGCTGGACCGTTATCGGCACCTGCCGTGACCCGGAGGGCGCGGATGAGGCGAAGGCGATCGCGGAGCAGGCGAACGTGACGCTTCGTGCACTGGAGGTACGGGACGAATCCGCGATCAATGCTCTGGCACAGGAATTGAGCGGTACTGCAATCGATGTGCTGCTTTTGAACGCCGGCATGATGGGGTCGCGCTCTCTGGTTCTCGGCGAACTGGACGCTGAGGATTTTCGTCAGGTGCTCGATGTAAACGTGGTGGGGCTGGCCATCGCGGCCCAGGCGTTTCGCGACCATGTGCTGGCCAGCGAGCGTCGCATTGTGGTGGGTATGGGCAGCTTCCTTGGCAGCATGGCGAGTAACGATGACGGGGGACTGTACAGCTATCGCGCCTCCAAGGCGGCGGTGCATGCCATCATGCGTTCCCTCGCGGTAGACTTGCGGCCCGCCGGGGCCATTGCCATCGCCATGCATCCGGGCTGGGTGCAGACCGATATGGGCGGCCCCGATGCGTTGATTTCTACTGAGGAGTCGGTGAGCGGGATGCGCGCCGTGATCGATGGGCTCGACGCGGCGCACAGCGGTCGCCTGCTGACCTACAGCGGCGACGAACTGCCCTGGTAGATCACACAGGTTTGGGTAACGTGCTCCTGCGCTCAGGCGGGCACTGATGTGGACGCCGTAGCGATCAGTCTCTGCAGGCGGGCCGCCGAGCCCGCGTCGTGGGCGTCGTCCAGACCGCCAGCGCGAAGCTTCTCTACCGCAATCTGGCTGCGCATGCCGCTGCGGCAGTAGCACAGTAGTGGGCCGTGCTCACGCAGGGCCTCGATCTGGGCTTCGATGCCATCCACACAGGCGTGCACCGCACCGTCCAGCGCATCGCGGGCGAACTCATCGGGCCCGCGCACATCCACCAATGTGGCGCCTTCGGCGATCAGGCGACGGCAGGCCTCGTCATCCAGAGGCTGGTGCCAGCGCCCCAGCAGGCGCATGATGCCTTCGTACAGGTAGGACAGCGTGCAGAAGTGCGTGGTGATCACGATCGCCTGAAGTATCAGCAACATGCCGCCGACGATCAGCGCCGCTGTGGGCAGGCCGGCCAAAAACAGCACAGCGGCGGTGGCGTTCATCACCCCGGCGGCCAGGCAGGCCAGGCGGCGCTGCAGGGGATTAGGGGGCAGGGGTACGGCGCCGAAGAGATGACGTATCCCATGGTTGTACAGCAGATCCATGGGATGGGCGGCGGGAGCAAAAAACGCCCACATACCCAGAAACGACACGGCAAAGAGCAGCGCAGGCATTTGCAGCCACAGGCTCACCAACGTCAGCAGTGAGCAGGCCGTGGGGGTAAAGCGCAGCCCCCAGTCCAGTTGTCTGAGTTCCGACGCGCTGTAGCTCTGGTAGCCCTGCTGGAACAGGCTGCGCTGCTGAAAGTTCAGCTCGGTGCTGTTGTCCATGATGCATGCCTCCAATGATTGGGTAACAACGTGATATGCAATATTAGACCATTCTAATATAAGAAACGGTGAAATGCGGTCATGCACGCCGCGCATCCCGGCCCGTTGTGTACACTGCGGCCATGGCTATTCCCGACTACGATCAGATCTACGCCCGCGCCTGTGAGCGCAAAGGCAGCAAGAAGGCGGTCGAGGCGTTGTTGCCTCGGCCTGCGAGCAAGCGCAGGCTCAAGGCCCTGGGGGCCGATCGTTATCTGGCGGAGTTCACCCGCAAGGTGTTCCAGTCCGGTTTTGTCTGGCGCGTGGTGGACCAGAAGTGGGACAGCTTCGAAGAGGTGTTCTGGGGCTTCGACGTTGAGCGCCTCGTCATGATGCCCGACGACATGCTGGAGCGAAAAGCCCAGGATCCCGCCATCATCCGCAATTTTTCCAAGGTCAAAACGGTGCGCGACAATGCGGCGATGATTGCCGATACCCAGAGACGCGAGGGCAAGGACTTCGGCGCCTTTGTCGCGGACTGGCCCGGCGACGACGTAGTGGGGCTATGGCTTTACCTGAAGAAGCAGGGCAGTCGCCTGGGCGGCAACACCGGCCCCTATGCACTCAGGGCCCTGGGGGTGGATACGTTTTTGCTGACGCAGGATGTCGAGGGATTCCTGCGCAACCACGGTATCGTGGATTCAGGCATTGGCAGTCGCCGCGCATTGAACGCGGCGCAGGCCTTTTTCAACGGTTTACAGGAGCAGTCAGGCCGATCCCTGACCGAGCTCTCCCGTCTGGTCGCACTCGGTCACGGTGACAATCGTATGATGCCCTGATCAGCTGCGGCGACGGCGGAACAGTGCCAGGCCCGCAGCCAGCAATCCGGCGGTAGCCGGGGCGGGTACGCCCGCGGGCGGATCGCCAGCGATCATGTCCTGGTAGCGGTCGCTACTCAGTACCAGCGCGTACTGGCTGCCCAGGGCTTCAACGCCCTTGCCGCCGATATTGCCGAAGGTGCGGGCGAGCAGCTCGGCGCCGCGCGCATCCATGGTATTGCCACTGCCACCGGTGGTGCCGACGCGAAAATCACCGCTGGCGATATCCCAGGCCGGGGTGCTGTTGCCAACATCTTCGTAAAGGCTTTCCCAGATGCCGAGCTGGATCGCGCCGCTCATCCAGTTGGCCGTGGGGTTGAGCCAGTTGTAAACACTGTCTTCAAACCCGAGGTGGCCGTAGCTGTCGGCGAGCGTGTAGTTCAGGGCTCCGAGAAAGTCGAGGGTGCGGTCGAAGTCCCGCTCCGTCGGATGCTGGGCCGTGGTGAGCGTGTTGGGGCCGGTGTCTGAGAGCGTATGAACATCGTACGTGACGTTCCAGCCCGAGCTGATGCTCTGGTAGAGGTCAACGCAGTACATGTAAACCATATCCGCATCTTCGTAGAAGATGTCGGCATCGAAATCCGAGGTCGTCGCAGAGCCACTGAAACGGCCCGCGCGGGTGCGCATGCTGCTCTCACCGCCAGAGGCATTGGGGTAGTAAATGCGGACCGTATCGCTGCCCGTCGACTGAAAGATGGGACGCGCGAACTGAATCTGTGCGTCGCCAATAGAGATCAGCTCCGCCTGGGCGGCGCTGCTCAGCAGGCCGGCGGTGGTGGCCAGCGCCAGGCCGACCAGAGGTTTGGCGTTGAAGTTCATGACCTTGGTGTTGAAGTTCATGAGGAAGTACTCCGAATCATTGAAGAGCGGAGTGTAGGGAGGGACCTGTGGCCCCCGCGAGGAACCAGTACGCACTTTTACCGGACCCGACTCTGGCAGTGCTCAAACTGTGACTGGCGTCACTTGTCAGGCGAGCTACGGGTCGGGGGTTGTTTTGTGGTCGGCAATACCTTCTAGATACAGGGCGGCCTTGGCGCGTTCGCTGTCCAGGGCGCTGTTGATCCTGGCGAAGACGCGGGCCATCGCGGCGGAACTGCCCAGTTCAGCGAATATGGGGTCGCGGTCGGTCCACCACTCGCGCCAGCCGTTCTCAAAGGCTTTTTCCATGGCAGCAACGGCAGCGGCCTCGTCACCCTTCAGGGCCGCAATGCGAGCGTTCAGATGATCGAGGAAGCTGTCTACCAGTACGCTGTCGCGGGTGGTTTCCAGCAATTCTTCACAGCGTTTAAGGTAGGTGTTGGCGCGCTCCGTATCACCCTGATTGCGATAGGCCAGTACCAGTTCGATGGCCGGGCTGCACATGGGCATGGCAAAGCGGTCTTCATCAGAGAAGGCCGTATCCGCTGCGATCAGCAACTGATCGGCGGCGGCGCTGTCACCGCCAAGATAGCGGTACCAGCCGGCTTCGAATTTCAGCCAGGGGTCGTCGGGGTCGGCGGCTATGGAAAAATCCATTGATCTATGGACTTCGGCGTACTTGCCTTCCAGAAGTAAAACATTCATTTCTTCTCCCGCAGCGACTGCGAGAGGGCGATAGTCTTCAAGCATTTGAAGATTGAAAAGCGTGGATCGATAGTTCATCTGGTATTGCGGTGTGTCTGGAGAAAGCGCAACGACCTTTCCCCATTTCTCAAGGCTGAGGGCAAGTTCTCCGTTGACAAAAGCCGCACCTGCCAACCCCCGGTAGCCGAGTGGGTTGTCGGGTTCTTGTTGGATTA
Organism: Gammaproteobacteria bacterium; assembly: GCA_030433415.1. GTDB lineage: Bacteria > Pseudomonadota > Gammaproteobacteria > Pseudomonadales > Halieaceae > Congregibacter. Next base: position 5,480 of record JAUIMF010000019.1, read on the forward strand.
GCGCCTCAAAATACTCTTTGGCTTCAGCGAAATTGCCTCGAATGGATTCTTCATATCCCAGGTTAAACAGTATCGCCGGGGCGGTCGGGTCGAGGCGCAGTGCTTCGTGCAGTGCCGACAGGGATTCGTTGTAGCGATGGAGCTTTTTTAACGCCAGAAAACGCCAGATGTAAGCATCGACCAGGCTTGGATTCAAAGATATGGCCTTGTCATAGTGTTCAAGCGCAAGTTCATGGCGCTGGGCCGTAGATTCGGCTCTGCCCAGATTGGCATAGGCTTCTGGTAGTTGGTCGTCGATTAGCAGGGCGCGCTCCACGCTTTGCCTGGCGATGGTGGCGGCGACGTCCTCATCCAGCGCGCCATGGTTTTCTATGCCTTCGGAAAGGTGCCACATGGTCTCGGCAATGCCGACGTGCGCTGGCGCGAACTCGGGGTCCAAGGCAACGCTTTGCTGAAAAAGTTTGCGTGCCGTCTTCGCACTTTCGGTGGTTCGATTTCGCAGTTCGGCGCGGGCTTTAAGGTAAAAAATGTACGCATCGCTGCTGGCGGTGCGGGTTTGCCCATCTATCTCGTCTGCCTCTACATACCGATCCACCAGCAGATTGGTAATCGACCTTGCGATCTCTTCTTCAAGGGCAAAAACGTCATTGAGCGTGCGGGTAAAGCTGTCGCGCCACACAACAGTTTCGTCTTCGGTCCGGATGAGCTCGAGCTGCAGGCGCAGGCGATTCCCCGATGCATTGACACTGCCCGTGAGTACGCTGCCAGCATCCAGGCGTCGCGCGATATCCACAGGGCTCATTCCCTGTTGGGCGAGTCGGAACGCGGCTGAGGTTGACGTCGTGCGTACGCCGTCAACCCGGGCCAGGGTGCTCGACAGTTCCGCTGCGATACCTTCGGCCAGGTAGGCCTGGTCTTGGTCGGGGCTCACATCACGGAAAGGGACGATGGCGATCGTTTCGTCAAGCTTTACCGCTGCAATACCTTCCTCTTCCTTGCGTAGCTGGTCGCTGATCTGCTCGAACAGAACTATGCCTGCGCCCACCGCAGCCGCGGCGATGACCCCCAGACCGATCCAGTGGATAACTCCCAGAGGCCTGTCAGAGCCGTCGCTACGTCCGGCACGCTTGATTTGCCCATCGGAATAGTTGAAAAACCAGGCGAGGTAGGCGGCGACGGGAAATCCCGTTACCAACGCCACGCCAACGAGGCTGTTCACCCACGCTGGAATGGCGAACACAGGACCCGCAACGTCGAAAATTTCGATCAGCAGCCATGCGGCGACCACATAGGCGGTCAGGGTCTGGATAACGCCCCGGTGTCGTAGCTCCGACAGTAGGTGGTTGATCATTGCGTCGTTGGGTCCTGGGTTGACGCGTGATGCTAGCCCGGCTACCGAATTGCCTCAAGGGTGGTTCATGGAGGTGAGTGTAGTTTGCGCCGTGCCGACCTTCAAAACGCCAATACACTGTCAGCTTTATTTACACCTGCCATCGTATCTATCTTCTAACTAACTGATTATCTTATGCAGGAATGGTTTTTGCTTTACGTCGAATGGTCGATTGGTCGACCGGGTGGATGAGTTGCCCCTGTTTATCTTCTCCGCCTGTGGAGTGACCGCGCTTTTCACGGAGTGAGTGAATAATGAAATCTGCGTTGCCAGAGTATCTTGGCCTCCACGGGCTTGCCGTTGGACGAGTATTGCGGCTTCTGACCGTGATGCTGGTGGTGGTGGCTTCGGTTGATGTCCATGCCCGACTTATCCGCGGAGGAGGCAGAACCGGTAATACCATCATCGGCAGCATGCAATTCGCCGGTACGTCTCCATTCCTGATTCCCGATCCCAACCCTGCAGACAATGCCGAGGCACCGACGGGGGCCGATGGCACGACGGATCTGAAAAACGCAGCAGCTTACGGTTATGGTGGTAATGGATTCATTGCCTCGATTACCCATGACTGGGGTCGCGATTGTGCGGTGACGACGGAGTGTTTTTTCGAATTGGCGGAGTCGGAGCAGCTTGAGTGGCAGGCGAATCTGCTCGGGCTGCCCGAAGTCAGCATTGACCCCTACCTTGCCGTCGCCGATGTGCTCGTTTCCTGGAGCTTCTACGCCGTAGAGGAGCTTCCCGAGGGCATGATCACAACGGGGACCCAGCCTTCCCGTGTACTGTTTACCCTGGATTCACTGTTTCTGGGCGATGAGTTCGGGAGCTACGACGCCGGTACTGGTAGCGGAACGGTATCGATGGGTGCGGACCTCGGCTATGCGCCGGCTGCAGATGATTTTGATACATCGGGCTGCTACGCCTCGTGGCCGCCCAATCTTGCACCGGAACAGGTCTACAGCTACGGCAGCTGCCGCAAGGTCGGTCTGGACCTCGCTCAGGACGGTGGCTTGAGTGGCGCTGATCTTGACGCCATGCTGCTGGACGATGAATACCTTGCGCTGCTGGTGTCGGTGCAACTCATAGCGCCAGCGGATGCCCAGTTTGCCAGCTTCTACGATCCGAGTTTGTACACGGACCCGCTGTTGTCTGTTTCTCAGGAGGCCTCGGATTTGCTGGCCGATGGAGAAATTCTTCCCGTTGCAGACGCGCTCCGCGCCGTCACCGATCTCGATTACTGGGGGTGCCCGTCGCTTCCCGGCAGCAACTGCGAGATTGCCGTAGCGAGTTCCGACCTCATGCGCATCAATGTTGTACCCGATGCGCTTCAGGTCGTCGCCAATCCGGTACCGGCTCCGTCCACGCTCTGGCTTCTGTCTGGAGCACTACTGCTGCTGCGAACGCGTCGCGCTCTCTGATCTGCAACGTGTAGTACTCGGCGCGCCTGTGCCGGTTCGCTGATAGCGGAATTCGGCCAGGCGCGACAAAAGTCCAGGGTACATCTGTCTCTATTTTCGAACTATGCTGTCGGTAGCGGCGAAGCAATGGATGTTCTGCAAGGCATCCGATTCCTGCAGTTGTTCAGAACATATAAACAGACAACAAGGTGAACCTGATGACTTACGCACAACCTGGCGAAGAGGGGGCTGTCGTCTCCTTCAAATCACGTTACGAGAATTTCATTGGTGGCGACTGGGTGCCCCCCGTTGACGGCCAGTATTTTGACAATATTTCACCCGTAACCGGCCAGCCCTTCTGCCAGATTCCCCGTTCCTACGGCGCCGATATTGATCTGGCCCTGGATGCGGCGCACAAGGCCGAGGCGGCCTGGGGCAAGACCTCGGTAACGGAGCGCTCAAACATCCTGCTCAAGATTGCCGATCGCATCGAGGCCAACCTCGAGAAGCTGGCGGTGGCCGAGACCTGGGATAACGGCAAGGCGGTGCGTGAAACCCTGAATGCCGACATCCCCCTGGCGGCGGATCACTTCCGTTACTTCGCCGGCTGCCTGCGCGCGCAGGAAGGCGGCATGGCTGAGATCGATGCCAATACCGTGGCCTATCACCTGCACGAGCCCATTGGTGTGGTAGGGCAGATCATTCCCTGGAACTTCCCCATTCTCATGGCGGCCTGGAAGCTCGGTCCGGCGCTGGCGGCAGGCAACTGCGTGATACTCAAGCCCGCTGAGCAGACACCGGCATCCATTCTGGTGCTCATGGAGATCATCGGTGATCTGCTGCCCCCCGGCGTGTTGAACATCGTCAATGGCTACGGCGCGGAGGCCGGGCAGGCCCTGGCCACGAGCTCGCGTATCGGCAAGATCGCGTTCACCGGCTCCACGCCCGTGGGGCATCACATTCTGCGCTGCGCCGCCGAGACCCTGATTCCTTCAACGGTTGAGCTTGGCGGCAAGTCGCCGAACATCTACTTCAGCGACATCATGAGTTGCGAGGACGAGTTCGTCAGCAAGGCGGTGGAAGGTACGGTGCTGGCGTTCTTCAACCAGGGTGAGGTCTGCACCTGTCCGTCCCGGGCCCTGATCCAGGAAGACATGTACGAGGACTTCATGGAGCGGGTAATTGCCCGGGCGAAGCAGATCAAGCGCGGCAGCCCCCTGGACCCCGAGTGCATGGTCGGTGCCCAGGCTTCGAAGGAGCAGTACGACAAGATTCTCAGCTACATCGAAATCGGCAAGTCCGAAGGGGCAGAGGTGCTCCTTGGGGGTGGCCCCGAGGCCCTCGACGGCGCGCTTAACAGTGGTTACTACGTGCAGCCGACGCTGCTCAAGGGCAGCAACGACATGCGCGTATTCCAGGAGGAAATCTTCGGCCCCGTGGTCGGTGTGACGACCTTCAAGACCGAGGAAGAAGCGCTGGCCATTGCCAACGATACCGATTTTGGTCTCGGTTCCGGCGTCTGGACACGCGACATGAATCGCTCCTATCGCATGGCGCGGGGCATCAAGGCGGGTCGTGTCTGGACCAACTGCTATCACGCCTATCCGGCGCATGCCGCGTTTGGCGGGTACAAGAAGTCGGGCATCGGTCGCGAAACGCACAAGATTGCCCTTGAGCACTACCAGCAGACCAAGAACATTCTGGTCAGCTACGACACCAATCCCCTCGGATTCTTCTGAGGTCTGGTGATAGCGCGAGGCAGGCTCGCGCAGAAAAAAGCCCCCGCAGCCTCATGCTACGGGGGCTTTGTTTGTTTCAGAGGGCGGATCTGGTCGAGGGCGAAACTGGTTTCGATGGGCTGGCCTTACGCCAGCTTCAAGCCGACGAGGTCAGCCCTCAACGAGAGATCAGCCCTCGACCGGCGCGGCCTGCGCCGCCGCGGCTTCCATCACGCCGCGCCAGAAATGCGCGCGCTCGATGACAAAGGCGCGGATATTTTCGGCGTCTTCTTGTGACAACTGACCGCCGAAGCCCACCATGCCTTTCTCCCAGTGCAGGCCGCCGAGCACGATGGCCAGGAACTGCTCGTGTTTCTCTTTCGTCAGCGCGCGCAGATCCGGTATGGGCCCGCCACCGATGGCGTTGTCGCCATGGCAGAACTGGCAGTAGTCACGATACAGGCGCTGGCCTTCGTAGACCTGCTCTGCCGTAGCGGTCATGGGGGGAGGATCGATGACCAGCGGCTTGTCGACGGCGGGTGGCAGCGTTGCTTCGCCACCGAGTTTGAACACGAGCAGGCGGCTGCGATTGGCCTTGGGGCCCGCTTTCAGCGCGCCGCCGCCCACCAGGGCGAGGGAGCCGCCCCAGCCGGCGACAACGGCTACGTACTGTTCTCCATCGATGCGGTAGGTGACCGGGGGAGCGACGATGCCCGTCTGCGCATCGAAGGACCACAGCTGATCGCCGGTATCGGCGCGGTAGGCAACCAGTTGTCCATCGGCATTGCCCTGAAAGAGCAGGTTACCGCCGGTAGACAGCATGCCGCCGTTCCAGGGGCCGGTATGCTCAACTTCCCAGCGCGGTTTGCCGGTGACGGGATCCCAGGCGACGATGAGCCCGCGAACGGTATCCAGGAGCGCCGCCTGCTGGGTCAGGTCATCGGGGAGTCGTCCCGGCATCAGGTCGATCCCGGTGTTCCAGTAGCCTTCCTTGTGCTCAAAGTTCTCGTCGTGGGCGTAGACCGTGCCCACGTCCTGGCGCGGGATGTACACCAGACCGAGTTCCGGGTGGAAGCTCATGGGATGCCAGTTGTGGCCGCCGATGGGGCCGGGCAGGTGCAGGCCCGTGGGTCCATCGGTGTAGCGCGCGTTCTCGGTTTCGACGGGTCGGCCCGTTTCCATGTCGACGTAGCTGGCCCAGGTCATGGTGGCGTAGGGCTCGGCGGAAAGGAGCTCGCCGGTGCGACGATCCAGTACATAGAAAAAGCCGTTCTTGGGGGCCTGCATGAGCACTTCGCGCACTTCGCCGTTGATCTCGATGTCGGCCAGGATCATGTGTTGTGTAGCGGTGTAGTCCCAGGCATCGCCGGGCGTGGTCTGGTAGTGCCACACGTAGCTGCCGTCATCGGGGTTCAGAGCGAGGATGGACGATAGATAGAGATTGTCGCCGCCATCGGGGCTGCGGATCTGGCGATTCCAGGGAGCGCCGTTGCCAACGCCCACGTAGAGCAGGTTCAGCTCCGGATCGAAGGCCATGGAATCCCAGACCGTACCGCCACCGCCAACTTCCCACCAGGGGCCGCCGCCCCAGGTTTCCGCCGCCACTTCCATCGCCTCGTTTTCGAAGCCGTCGTCCGGATTGCCCGGCACCGTGTAGAAGCGCCAGGCCAGGTTGCCGTCGGCTCGGCTGTAGGCACTGACATAACCGCGCACGCCCAGTTCCGATCCACCGTTGCCGATGATCACCTTGTCCTTGACGATACGCGGTGCGCCGGTGATGGAGTAGGGGCGACTGCGATCCGTGGTCTGCACCTCCCAGCGCAGGCTGCCGTCGTCGGTATTCAGACTGACGAGGCGGCCATCCAGGGTGCCAAAGAAGAGTTGGTCATCGGTGACAGCTACGCCGCGGTTCACGACATCACAGCACAGATGCACCGCGTAATCCCGGGGCACCTTGGGATCGTAGTACCAGAGCAGGCGTCCCGAGCGCGCATCGTGGGCAAAGACGTTACTCCAGGAGCCGGTGGTGTAGATGACGCCGTCGATCACCAGCGGCGTGGCTTCCTTACCCCGCTGATTGGGGTAGTCGAAGTACCAGTCCAGTCCCAGGGAGTCCACGTTGTCCGCGTTGATCTGCGCCAGGGGGCTGAAGCGCTGCTCCGCGTCTGTCAGTCCATGTTTGGGCCACTCCACATCGGGGGCCTGGGTCGCCTTGACGGCGGCCGGCATTGCCGCGTTTGTGTCACTTTCAGGTGTGGCCGATTTTTCGCAGCCGCTGACGAGTATCAGAGTTGCGATCAGTGCCGGCCAGATTGCCGACGGGGACGGTACGCGCATCGTTAGTTCCTTATTGTTAGCGAAGCGGGACCGATGATAATGAAATCCGTGCACCGATGTAATCGGTGCCCACCCCTAGTGCAGGGCCCGGTTTGTTCCCGTACGTCGGGCGTCGCCCTCGGCAAAGAGGTAGTCGAGTTGCAGGCATTCAGCGCTAAGTTGCCGCGTGGCGTCCATGGTAGTTGACAGAAAATGCGCACACTGACCCAGGCTCAGACCAGGCTTGGTCGGCAGAATGCCCGCCATCACCAGCTGCGGCGTTGCGTCATCAATCACGTCGAGAAAAATCTTGAGGATCGGGTAGTCCATATTCAATCGACCCAGATCTGCCGCCAGCGGTAGCAGAGCCATGGGGCGAATTTCAAGCTCCGTGGTCATGAGCAGACCGTAGCGCTCCAGAAACAGGCGGCTGTCGATGACGCCCTCGATGCCGCGCAGCGCCGCGAGATGAAAACCCTCGCACTCGCCGCAGTCGCTGAATTGCACACGCGCGTCCTGCAGCCATTGCTGTAGGAGCGCACGATCGGGTTTTGCCAGTGTTTCTGCCATGGGCCACCTCGCTGGGGGCCGTTAATTCTACTGCATTGCAGCGGCGGGTGCCTTGTCAGCGCCCTCGCCGCTGATACATGCCCAGGGCCAGCATACTCAGCACAAGCAGGGCCAGACCACCCGGGCCAAGGGTGTTGACCACAAGGGCCGGGAACAGGTTGATGACGCGGTCCAGGTTGTTCTCTGGCGTTGGGTCCGTGCCGTTGCTCAGGTCGTCATTGCCCTCGATCACATTGATGATCTGCCGGTTGTCCGGTGTAGAGACCACATCGACGGCGAACAAAAGGGTTTCCATAAAGCCCGCGTCGACGGCGCCTGCCGGATATTCGCAGAGCGTGCCTCCGACGGACTGGTCCGCACAGCTCCAGGTCGTCGGTGCGCTGGCCGCTGCATTGAACAGCGTGCCTTCGGGCACCAGTTCGCGAATGATCACACCCGTGGCGTTCTGATTGCCCTGGTTCCCGTAGGTAGCGGTGTAGACAATCGCGTCACCCTCATTCACCTGATTCACGTCCGGGGTTTTGCTCACATAGATATCGGGCACCGCAATCAGAGGTGTGTCATCGGTATCGCTGTCCGTCGCTGGCTGCAGCGAATTGGTGCCATCGTCAGTGATGTGCACATTGTTGATGATCAGGTCCCGGCCAGCGGCTGCGGGGAACAGTACATCAAGGCCAAAGCGCAGGGAGTCGCTGTCGCCGGCCAGCAGCAGGGGAACGGTGATGGAGCAGACGGTGCCGGGAGGACTGCCGTTGGGGCAGCTCCAGATATCCGGCAGGCTGGCGATGGCGCTGAAGGTCACGTCGTCGGGCACGGTTTCGGTGATCACGACACCTGTTGCGCCCTGGTTGCCGATGTTGGCGTAGTCGATCCCGTAGAAATAGCGTTGTCCCGGTGTCACGCCCACGCCACCGTCATCCTTGTCGATTTGTAGCTGCGGGAACGCGCCGCCGATCGGAGTGATTTCGTTGGCTGAATCCGTCGACGGTATGACGGGAGCGATGGGATCGAACTCAACGCCGTCGTCGGTGATCTCAACGGTATTGTCGATCTCGGTGACCGCCGGGGGCAGGGGGTCGTCGACGACCACGGCGAACAGCGCGCTGGCACCACCCACGGCTACATCACCGATGGTCAGCTCGCAGGTCGTACCCGGCCCGCTGCCATCGGCGCAGCTCCAACCCGGTGTACTCGCGGCAGCGGAGTAGGCCGTATTGGCCGGCACCGTTTCCGTCAGCACCACACCCGTGGCGTTCTGGTTGCCCACGTTGCCGTAATCGATGCGGTAGACAAGAGTTGTGCCGGGCTGTGTGAGCAGGACCTGGTCATCCTTGCTCACGGTCATTTCGGGATCCGCGACCACCGGTACCACGGTCGCGTCATCGGGGTCTCCGGTGGTCGGGTCGTCCGAGACAATACCCTGCTGTTCCTTGCTATCGGCCGTTGCCTGGTTACTCAATTCCTCGGGTGCCGTAGTGCCATCGGGGTAGGGAAGGGGAATGAGTACATCGTAACTGATGGTCACCGTGCTGCTGTCAGCGACCGAGGCGTAGCTGACGCTGACGCTGCTGTCACCCGGGGTGTTTCCGGAGGTCACCACGCCGGCACCCGATGCGGTGACGCTGCCGACCTGGAACTCGCCGATCGCGTCGGGCGTGTCGTTGATGATCACCGTCGTAGCGGCGGCCTGCCCCGCGTTTTCCAGCGTGAGGGTATAGGTGATGGTATCGCCCGGTTCCGCCGGATCGTTCGGTCCGCTCCAGGTTTTCTCCAGGCCCAGGTCGGGGAAGAACAGGCTGTCGGTGTCCGTCGCGGTATAGGTGCGCTCGGCGGCATCGATGCCCGGCAGGCTGGTGGTTTCGGCGTCGACGGTGTTGTCGATCTGCGTCACACCGACGATGCCACCGTTGACCAGCTCCATGGTGAACTCCACCGTGATGGTTTCACCCGGAGCCAGTACTTCCTCAGGCCTGGCGGGATTGCCCTCGGTGGCGAAGCTCACGGTGGTGGTGCCCGCCGCCGACGCTTCGGTCAGCGTAAAGCCCGGGGGCAGCGTGGTGACCACGAGGCTGCCGGGAACCCAGAACGTTTCGTCGAACTCGTCGCTGAAGGCCAGTTCATAGCCGGCGGAGTTGCCGGTGTTGGTCAGCTCAATGCGGATGCTGGCAACGCCCTCGGTCAGGTCCGTAAAGGTCTTGCTGACGCCCAGCACGGGTTCGACGATTTCGACATTGACGGCGCTGGACTCGCTGCCCCCCGTGAAGCTGAAGTCCACGGTGTTGGTGCGCGTGACGCCGCTGATATTGGCGGGCAGGTCTGTGATCTGGGCCGTGAGCTCGAACACGATCGTGTCGTCTTCGTCGAGCACCGTATCGCCCACGTTGGTGACCGTGCCGTAGTCCACCGTCACCACGTTCGCCGGACCGACCACGGGGTCGCCGGATTCACTGGTGCTGACGTTGTCGCCGACGAACAGGACGGAACCGGCGAGCAGGGCCAGTTCCGGATCACCGGGGTCAAGGGCCTCTAGCGTATCGGTCAGGATTACATTGTCCGTGGTTCCCTCGCTGAACGAGGCCACGATACGGTAGTTGATACGTTCGCCAATGGCTACATCCACGACGGTGGGGTCGCCCTGTCCCAGCCCGGTATCAGGTACCGAGGTTCCTGTGACAATCTTGGAGATCGTGGCCGTACTCAGGCTGACCAGGGCATTGCTGTCGTTGCCCGAGCCCGTGCGCGATTCGACGCTTCCAGGCGCTGACTCCCAGGCGAGGGTTACATCATTCGGGAAGCGCCCCGGCACGGGTAGCAGCGCCTGGGCCTGCACGTCATAGCTGATAGAGCAGCTGCCCTCTGCCACGCTGAGACTCGTCACGGAGAACTGCACGGTGCCACCGCTGCCCGGTGCGGGACTGCTGTCGATGGCAAAGCCCGGGCAATCGGAACTGACCGTGCTGTCGTTCACCCACAGCATGTCTTCCGGTGGCGTGAGCGCACCCGCTAGCGTATCGGTGATTACCAGGGTGTTTGCCTGTGCAGAGGACTCGGGCAGGTGGCTAATGACCAGCTCGAATCGCTGCGTGCCGCTGGCCGCGACGATGGCGGGCAGGCTGCCATTCTCGGTGAGCTTGGTGATTTCGAGCAGCGGTTCGACGATGTCAAAGCTTGCCGTCGCTGTCAGATCCAGGTTCAGGCTGTCCAGACGCGACGTGTTGGCCACGTTCTTGTCTTCTCCGGAGTTCAGGGGGTCGTCCAGGACGATGACGTCGACCTCGAAGATAACGCTGTCGTCATCATCGGGTTCCGGTCGGGTGTCCGGCTGGTTCACTACATCGCCAAGATTCCATACACCGCAGGTCTGGTCGCCACCGCTGCAGTCCACGGCGGGATCACCGACGTTGGCACCCGATGACAGCGTGAGGTCGGCGCCGATGGAGACGATACGGGACCCGGTGATCTGCAGCGCCACGCTGGTCGTGGGCAGTTCGTCAAAAACGGAGACCTGTTCGGTGGTGCCGTCCGGGAAGTCGGCGCGCAGCGTAAAGGTCCCGGTTTCGCCGATGGTAAGCTCGTTGATGAGGCCCCCGGTGAGGAATGGCGTGCCATCCTGGTCCGTGTCGGTCAGCGATTTGCTGAGGCCGGGTTCGCTGATGCTCAGGGAGAAACTGTCCTGCTCCAGATACTGGCGATCATCGGGATCGCCGGTGGTGTCCAGGCTGCTCCATTCGATGTCGACGCTGTTGACGATGGACTGACCAATGACGGCGCTGATATCTACGGTGGCGCTGTAGTCGATTTCGCAAACGCCGTTAAGGGGGAAGCTGTCCCAACTGGCGGTGATGGAGCCGGCGGCGAACACCGGTCCCGCATCGGGGATCGCCGTGCACGAAGCACCGATGGCGACGGACGGCGCGATCACGTTCAGCTCCGCGGGAATCAGGTCCTCCAGTGAGAGCCCCTGGGCGTCGATGCGCGACGCGGCGGTGTGCGTGACCCGCAGCGTGTATGTCACGGTATCGCCAGCTTCCGCCAGGCTCCTGTCCGCCACCTTGTCCACGCGCAACAGCGGTTCCACGATTTCCAGTGCGGCGCTGTCGGAGTCCGTGACGCTGGGCAGGAAGCGCACAATGCCGGTATTGGTGTCGGTGTCGTTGTTGCGGTTGACCAGCTCGTCGCGAACCTTGGCCACGACCTCGATAGTGATGCGGTCGTCGTCGTCAGTGGTGCCGTCGGCGGCCTGCGTAACCAGTCCGTAGATGAGTTCCGCCTGATCGTTGATGCCATCGCTGTCGCGGTCCGAGATCGTTGCGGTGGGATCGGGTATGGCGGGGGTCAGGTCGGCCCCGACGTTGGTGGTGACGGCGGAAATCAGCTCCAGCACGTTATCAGTCACCGGCAGAATGTCATTCACGCGCAGGTTCGGCACGTTGACATCGGGAATCGTGATCACCAGTTCGAAGGTCACCGTCTCACCGATCGTCAGGGACTCGGCGCCCGCCGGCGTGCCGGGAATGCTGTCGGTGTGGCCCTGATCCGTAGCGACTACGCGCTTGTCGATGCCTACGCCAAACACATCAAAGCTCTCGCAGGCTTCAAAACGGTAGTTATTCAGCTGCCCCGGATCTGCATCGTTACCGGTGCGCTCCACGCCGAGGGTGTTGTTCGGCGGCATGGTCAGGGGCTGATCCGTATCGTCGATGCTCTCCCAGAGCACCTCGGCGCAGTTCTGGAACTCGATGCCCGCCGGTGGCGGTGCCAGAAAACGGATCTGAGCGCGAAGCGTACAGGACGCGCCCTCGGGGAAGCGCTGCCAGCTGGCGATAACCTGGTCCGAACTTCCCGCATTGATCACGCTGATCGTATCGGGCAGTTCGGGGCAGAGAGAGGTATCGATGCTGCCGTCGATGAACATGTCGACGGGCAGCAGGTCCGACAGTTCGACGTCAAAGGCGTCCGCGGCGGAGCCCCCGGCGTGATCCAGGGTCAGGGTCATGAGCGGTGGCGTGGAATCATCGCCCGTGTCGGGCGTAAACACCTTGTTCAGACGCAGGGCGGGCTCGATGATGCGGATCGCTTCGGCGCGGGCCTGGATGGAGCGGCGTGATTCGCCGGGAGACTGCCAGAACCACCGCACTCGATTCCGGCGCCGCTGACCGTTGGTGTTCACGGCAGCATTCAGCACCTTGGCACGATAGAGAATCGTGATCTCTTCATCGGTGGCGTTGTTACTGTCGCTGTTGGTGATGGTGCCAAAGCCCGGATCGTTCTGGCCGGGACCGAACACCAGGCGTCGGTCCGGCGCCGTTTCGCCGCCACCAGCATTGAGGAAGCCCGCATTGGCCAGTACATCGGCAAAGCTGCCCTCGCTGGTGCTGAGGGACGGTGAGCTCGGCGTGATCGACAGTACATCCACGAAGGCGAAGCCGTTGGGTACCTGGTCAAAGAGGCGAGCGGCGGTGGTCGTGCCTTCGGGGACGCGTACCACGACTTCATAGGTGACGAGCTCGCCGATATGAGCCTCGCGAGCGCCGGTGCTGTAGCCTGGCTCGATGGCGTCGGGCGTCGCCACGCGTTTGCTGAGTCCGGGCGTGGCTATCACCGCGTCCGCGGAGTCACTGACGCGGGTAAAGGGCGCGCCGGGGTCGGGTACCGCGGTCCAGATGGCCCCCGCTTCATTGGTTACGGTTTCCAGTGGTTCCACCGCCCCGGACAGGGTGCAGCGCACCGTCAGTAGCGCCGTATCGGTGGCATAGGGGGCGCCCTCGCTACCGTCGTTGGCGGCGAGGGGGTTCGTGAGCAGCAGTCCCCCGGCCAGCGTTCCCGTAAAAGGCAGCACATTGCCGTTACCGTTCACCAGGTCGCCGGTGCCGGGTTCGCTACAGGACAGCTCGCCCGAGAGCGGGTTGTCGTCGATGGTCACGTTGTAGGCCGCCGTGCTGCCCACATTCTCGACGGTGACTACGTAGGTGATTTCATCGAACGCATCCACGCGATCCACATCGCTGTCGGCGGTCGCCGCGGATGGGTCGCCGGGGGGCGCAGGCTGAATTCGCCCCTCGCTGTTGTCCGTGGCGATGACGCCCTTGGTGACCACCAGCGACGGCGCGCCGACGGTGCCCCCCACCGCCTGGAGGTCCGTAATCGTATCGCCGTTGGTATTGGTGTAATTCGTCTGCAGCAGGTTGGTCAGGAACAGGGAGTCGGCGAAGGGGGTGCCGACGATGCGCGCGGTCAGATGCACGCGCAGCGTACCGGCGATGGTGGTGTTGATGTCGCCGAAGTCAATGGTGACGGAATTACTGCCAGTGTCGGTGCTCACCGCCGGCGTCAACGCGGCAAAGGGGGGTAGTACCTGCAGATCAGTCGCCGGATTGAAGTCGCTGACGTCGAATACGGGCCGGGGAAGAAAGTCGACGAATTCCACGTTGGCGGTTTTGCCCGCGGGAATACTCATGGACAGTTCAAACACCACGGTCTGCCCGGGTTCCAGCGCGGGCGGTACGGGGTTGGGCGACTCGATGCGCTTGTCCGATACATTCGGTTGGATACTCGCGGAGATCGCTGAGCTGTCGCTGCCGGATCCACCGGACGTCAGGGTGTAGTCCAGGTCTACGGTGTTGCTGAAGCCGTCGGAGGCCAGCACGGGGTCGCCGTTATCGTAGGTGTCGAGAATCGTGGTCTGGTAGGTCAGGGCGCCGGTCGCTCCGTTGCCTAGCTGGCCGCCGCTCGCCGCGGCGATGTCCCAGATCACGGTGGTTTCACCGGCGCCGGGTCCGGGGGTAACCGATGGTGAAATGGGGACCGTCGCACCATCGATGACCAGGGCGACGGTGCCGTCAAACTGCAGCCCGTCAGGGATCACATCGCTGAGAAGGAAGTTGTCTGCCGCGCCCGGCGGCGCATCGGGATAATCCGTAAGCTGAAAATTGAGTACGTAGGTGAGCACGCCGCCGGGCAGGCCCGTGCCGGAGACGGACTTCTGTACCGTCGCGTATTCCACGGCGACGGTGCTGCTATCGCTGGCCGTGGGTTCGGGGCTGCCCTGATAGCTGTAGTCGAAGGTAACGGTGTTGGTAATGCTGTCGCTGTCGGGCGTTGTGCCGTTGAGTATGTCCGAGACATAGACGGGCACGCTGACCGAGAGATCGCCCGTGGCAGCGCCGCCGAGCAGGGCGGTGCACTCTACCGTTGCCGTGCCACCGGGGGTCGGTGCGGAATTCGGATTGCTGGTAACGCTACAGCCCACACCCAGGGGGGCACTGACGGTGATCGGCGCGCCGGTCCACTGTATCTCGGCGGGCAGGTCATCGTTGAGCGTGATGCCCTCGATCAGGGCGCCTTCTGAGACGTCAACGGTCCAGGTATAGGCAAAGGGGTGGCTCGGGCCCGGCGGACGCTCGCCCTCGGGGGCGGAGTTACCCTTGCTGATTCGCGCCAACTGGGGTGTCACCGTAGAGTTTTGGGCCGTGCCGGTGATCGCACCATTGGTGCCTACGGTGGTATCGCCAAACTCGAAGCCGGGGATGACGTTGAAAGCCAGCGGCGTGCCGATCTCGACGCTTGCATCGACCCCACCACAGATCGTCATCACCAGGTCGGGCTGCCCGAGATCCACGGAGCCAACGGGGTAGCGGGCGATCCAAGCACTGCCACCCTGTGTACCGTTCAGTGTCAGGCCGGAGATGGGATCGGTGAGCTGGCCACTGGCATCGAAGGTGCCGATGGTCTCGATGACCGGTGGAATATCCACGAAGGAGACGCTGTTTATCTGCACACCGGGGTCGACAATGCTGATCAGGTAGGGACCGTAACCGGTGTCGGAGTCCGTATTGGTGAAGCTGGCATCGACGCAGAACTCTTCCCCGATCAGCGGCGTCGCTGGCAGGCCGGACAATGACACCGCCGGTACCTGGGCGAACGCCGTTGCGGAGCCGGTGGCCAGTACCAGGCCCAGGCAGAGGGCGATGACGTTTGTTGAAAGAAGATGGAACGGTTGCTTGTGCACGATGTGAAATTGCCCGGTTTTCTGCTTATGACTGGAATTATCGGGGTTGCTGAGACGTAATCATAGGTACTGGTGCGCAATCTGGCGCATTTTCTGCGCCCCTATTTGGGGCGACAGCCTGCAATGTGTTACACGGTGTCCCTATGGTTAGCGGCAATGGCGCACGACGACTTGAGCAAAGGGGGCTCCGGGTGATGGTCCCGCTGGTCACGCTCGTTTGCGCGTTGGGCGCTGCGGCGCAGGATGAATCCGGCCATGATGACACGCGGGAGGGCGAGATCGTCGAGACTCCCGTGGACGCGAGCAGCGACCCCCACTGGGTAGATGCCAGCCATGAGCTTGCCACCAACCGGGCCCAGGCCATCGCCCAGTGGATGGACGACTACTTTGGTGCCCCCGTGCGAGACGCCGAGCGTGCCGATACCTTTATACGCAGCATTTTTATTGATGACTGGGATGAGCGCGACGGCCACGACCTGAAGCTGCGCCTGCGTGGCCAGATCAGCCTGCCGAAGATTTCTGAGCGCGTTGATATCTTTTTTTCAGGTGAAGAGGCCGAAGGGGGGCTGACGGAAGAGGAGCGCTCCGAAGAGAATGATGTGGGCATACGCCTCAATGTGCGCGACGGCAGTCGGGCCCGTCTTGACGCTACGCTATCTGCACGTTCTGGTCCCGCTCTGTTGCCGGGCGTACGGTTCCGCTACCAGCAACCCATCACAGACAATAGCTGGGCACGCTTTACACAACGCCTGCAGTACCACACGGAAGACGGTTACCGTTCGTTGAGCAATATCGATGTCAACCGCGCCGTCGGTGAGAACAGCCTGCTGCGTTGGGGCGCACGCCTGCGCTACCGCGAAGAGAAGGACTTCTGGGACTGGACGACCAGCCTGCGGTTCCGGGAGTGGCTGAACGACCACAGCGAGTTTCCCAGCGCCATCGAGTACTTTGTCGCGGTGGCGGGTCGGGACCAGCCCGAGAATTTTGAGACGAGCTATCGCCTGGGTGTCGTGTACCGCCGACAGTTTTTCCGCAAATACCTGTTCTACGAAATCGAGCCCAGCTACAACTGGCGTCGCGACACCTACGAAGAGCAGCGCGATGGTGTGTTCGGGATTGTTCTGCGTCTGGAAGTAATGCTGGACGAGGGGTTGGTGCGCGGGCGCTGAGCGCTATACCCGTCAACCCCGTTTGCGTGCCGTCAGGTAGGCCTCGCGCGCCTCGATGCCCTCGGGATCTGCAAGGCCCGTCAACAGACTGTCTGCATCCGCCCATGAGCGCGCCAGACCGACCTGGGTGGCCGTGACGGCATCCACGTGCCGCTTGGTTGCCTCGACGGCAAACCGCGGCTTGGCGGAAATGGTGGTGGCGAGTTCATCGACGACGGTGTCGAGCTGGTCAGCGGAGACGCAGTGATTCAAGAAACCGGCGGCTTTTGCTTCTTCTGCACCGAAGGGCCGGCAGGTGATCACCAGTTCCTTGGCCAGGGCCGGGCCGATTTCGCGCACAAGCCGGGGGATGCCGCCCCAGGCCAGGGGAATGCCCAGATCGACCTCGGGTATCGAGAAACGTGCGTCGACGGTGGCGATGCGCAAGTCACAGGCAGCCGCAAGCACCACGCCGCCACCGACGCACCAGCCCTGGATGCGGGCGATGGTGATCGCACTCAGGCCTTCTACGGCTTCGGCCATCCGTCGGCCCAGGTCGGCCATGTCCCTGGCGGTCGCATCGCCGACGCCGGGAAAGCCCTCGAGATCCGCGCCCGCCGAAAAGCTGCGACCACGACCGGCGATGACCACCACGCGGGGCGCGGGAGCCTGGTTGAGTTCTGCGCAGGCGTCGATGATTTCCTGCAGGACGGTCGACGACAGCGCGTTCATCTTTTCGGGGCGGTTCAGCCTGAGCGTTGCGCGCTCGCCGGCGCGCTCGATATCGAGGGTGCGGTACATTATGGTAGGTCTCCGGAGCTGCACGAGGTGCACGGCAGTCTAACAGTGTGGCGACGGGGGCGACGTGAACTCCTTGAGGGCGTGAGATTTGCGCGAGGTGATAGGAGCGGTCCCTCAAATGGTGTAATCTTTCGTGTCGACAATCACAGCTCGCTGCCTGGACCGTCCGGTGGCGAAAACAACTAGAAAAAAATCAACTCACCCAAAACCGCAATTTTCCGCGAGAAATCTCTGGAAGGATTAAACATGAAAGCGTTAGTGCGAATTTCTGTAGTAGCCATGGCTGCGTTTTTGGCTGCCTGCAGCACCACCGATCAACGGCAGTACGAAGCCTGCATTGCGGGCTCCAGCGCCGCCGGTGGCGTTCTGGCGACGGTTACCACCGGTGCCGGCGGCCTGGCCGGAGCCGCTGCCGGAGCCGGCGTCGGCGCCGTCATTTGTGAAGAGGCCGACGCACCGGAGCCCGTGCGTTACGAAGCCGCTCCGGTAGACAGCGATGGCGACGGCGTTACCGATGATGTAGACCGCTGCCCCAACACCCCCGCTGGCGCGGCCGTAGATGTGAACGGCTGTGCCCTGGACAGCGATGGTGACGGCGTCAAGGATTATCAGGACGACTGCCCCAATACGCCGGCTGGTGTTGTGGTTGACTCCCGCGGCTGTCCGATCAAGAACGAGATCGTACTGACCATCGATCACGTGGAATTCGCCTTTGACAGCGCGGAGCTCGACTCGGAGTCTCGCGCGGCCCTCGATGCAGCGGTCGCCGTGATCAAGTCCCATGACAGCGTGTCCATGGACCTGATCGGTCATACGGACTCCAAGGGTCCGGAAGCCTACAACCAGAAACTGTCTGAGCGTCGTGCCAAGGCCGCCGTAGCCTACCTCGTGTCCAAAGGCGTACGCGCCGACCAGCTCACCGCTGTCGGTCGCGGTGAAAGCTCTCCGGTGGCCAGCAATGACACGGACGCCGGCCGGGCTCGCAACCGTCGCGTGGAACTGGTCGTCCGTTGAGGCGATAAAGGGCTGCGGTGTCCACGGGGCATCGCGGCGTTCCTAATCTATCCGCCCGCCTGCTCGACAGGCGGTGGCGATCGCGCCCAAAAGCGCTGTCGCCATTTTTTTGCGACGAAAGATACTTGAGAGACAGCAAAACATACTGTATGTTCAAAAACAGTTCAGTGCGCTCCCTCGGGTACCCCATCCCCCTGAGTGCACCCAATCCCCATTGCTTTCGAGGAGGTCAGGCCATTGACTGATCTGGACACGTTTCGCCAGGAAACCCGCGAATGGCTGGAGGCAAACTGCCCCGAGGCCATGCGCACCCCCGTCGCCAGCTTTGAAGACATTTACACGGGGGGACGCCGCCCGGAGGTGGCGCATCCGGA
The DNA here is from genome assembly GCA_030433415.1 of Gammaproteobacteria bacterium. Taxonomy (GTDB): domain Bacteria; phylum Pseudomonadota; class Gammaproteobacteria; order Pseudomonadales; family Halieaceae; genus Congregibacter. The sequence continues at coordinate 24,213 of JAUIMF010000019.1, forward strand.
CCAGGTGGTCTGGTGCGAGCGCATGGCCGAGCGAGGCTGGACCGTGCCGCATTGGCCTCGCGAATATGGTGGCGGGGGCCTGGGTAGTGCCGAAGTCAAAGTGCTGCGTGAAGAGATGGAGCGCATCGGCGCCCGTCGGCCCCTGGACTCCTTTGGTATCTCCATGCTCGGCCCGGCGCTGCTCAAGTTCGGCAACGAAGAGCAGAAGCGGGAACACCTGCCCCCCATTTGCCGGGGCGAGATTCGCTGGTGCCAGGGTTATTCAGAGCCGAATGCCGGCTCTGACCTTGCGAGTCTGCAGACCCGGGCCGAAGACAAGGGCGACTACTACGAAATCAATGGCCAGAAAGTCTGGACGTCCTATGCCGACAAGGCGGACATGATTTTCTGCCTCGTTCGCACCGACAATACCGGCACCAAGCACGAGGGCATCAGCTTCATGCTCTTCGATATGGACCAGCCCGGAGTGACCGCCAGGCCGATCAAGCTGATCAGCGGTTCGTCACCGTTCTGCGAGACCTTTTTTGACAATGCGCGCGCCGAAAAGCGCAACCTGGTGGGCGAGCTCGGCCAGGGCTGGACCATTGCCAAGTACCTGCTCACGCACGAGCGCGAAATGATTTCTGGCTTTGGTACGGCGCCGGGCAAATCCCTTGGCAAGGCCGCGATTGAGGAATTCGGGGCGGACGAGTCAGGGCGGCTGCGCAACGGCATGCTGCGGCAGGAGATCGCGCAGTATCAGCTCGATACCCTGGCCTTCCGCGCCACGATGGAGCGCGTGGGCGATGAAGTGAAGTCCGGTCAGGGGCTGGGGCCGGCGTCGTCGATCTTCAAGTATTACGGCACAGAGCTGAACAAACGGCGCAATGAGCTCAACGTGGCCATTGGTGGTGAGGCCGCGCTGGGTTGGTCCGGTGCCCGGTACGACGACGGTGCCGTGGTGCGCAGCTTTCTGCGCTCCAAGGGGAATTCCATCGAAGGCGGCACCTCCGAAGTGCAGCTCAATATTGTAGCCAAGCGTGTCCTTGGCCTGCCCGACGCCTGAGGAGTAGACGATGACGCTGGTATTGAACGAAGAGCAGTTGATGCTCAAGGAGTCCGCCGCGGGCTTTCTGGCAGAAAAAGCCTCCGTGGCTCAGCTGCGCGCACTGCGTGATGCGGGCGATGGAACCGCCTTTGACCCCGCCGTGTGGCAGGAAATGGCCGGCATGGGTTGGGCGGGCATCGCGATACCCGAGGCCTATGGCGGTCTTGGCTATGGGTACACCGGTCTTGGAGTCGTGCTGGAGCAGGCGGGGCGCAATCTTTCGCCGTCACCGCTGGAGTCCAGCGTACTGCTCGCGGCTACTGCGATCGAAGCTCTCGGTAACGAAGAGCAGAAGAACCAGTGGCTGCCCGCCATCGCCGGTGGCGAGGCGCTGGTCAGCGTGGCGCTGCAGGAAACCGCGCAGTATGACCCTCCGGGAATAAATCTCAGCGCCAGCCAGGACCTGGACGGCTGGGTGCTCGGCGGCACCAAGCGCATGGTGCTCGATGCCCTGAGTGCGCAGGCGTTTGTTGTGCTGGCGCGCAGCAGCGGTGCCGTGGGCGAAGTCGGTGGTATCAGTGCCTTTTTGGTGCCCGCCGATGCCGAAGGCGTCACGGTCAGTCCCTGTGACATGGTGGATTCACGCCAGTGTGGCGTTGTCGACTTCTCGCAGGTGCGCGTCTCCGCCGATGCACTCATGGGTGAGGCCGGGGCGGCCTGGCCCGCGCTCGAGCGGTGCCTGGATATTGCCGCCATCGGCTTTTCGGCCCAGTTGCTGGGCCTGTCTCTCGAGGCTTTTGAACGCACCATGGCGTACCTGCGCGAGCGCAAGCAGTTTGGCCGGGTGATTGGTTCGTTTCAGGGCCTGCAACACCGGGCGGCCGCGCTCTTCGCGGAACTGGAGCTGGCCCGCTCTATCGTGCTCAAGGCACTGCAGGCCATTGACGCCGGCAATGACAATCTGTCGCTGATCGCCAGTGCCACCAAGGCCAAGCTCTGCGAGGTCGCGCGCACCGCCAGTAACGAGGCGGTGCAGATGCATGGCGGCATCGGCATGACCGACGAATATGATATTGGCCTCTTCCTGAAGCGGGCCCGTGTGCTGCAGCACCTGTTCGGCGACTACTACTTCCATCTGGACCGCTTTGCACGCCTGGGGGGATACTGACGCCCCGTTTGCCTTGGCGCACAGCAGTGAAGAAGGAAAATAAGCATGAGTGACTACCTTGAGCAGTTGTCGGCCGCCGTCGCCCAGCTCACTGCCGAGGGGGCGCCTTTTGCCACCCATGATGTGGACATCGGTGGGTACCGCTACCGCAGCTACACCTCTATGCCCGACAACATGGGCGGGTATTTCCGCTTCATGGTTAACCACGGGGACAAGGAGTTCGCGGTCTACCAGAACGAGCGCTACACCTATGGCGAAGCCTGGGCCTTGTCCGCATCGCTGGCGCAGGCATTGTTGCAGGACTACGGCGTACGCAAGGGCGATCGCGTCGCCATTCTCAGTCGCAATAATCCGCAGTGGATGATGAGTTTCATCGCGGTTCTTTCCATCGGCGCTGTTGCGGTGCCCATGAATGCCTGGTGGACGACCGAGGAGCTGGATTACGGCCTGCGGGACTGCGGCGCGAAGCTTGTGATCGGCGACTTTGATCGCCTGAAACGTGTCGAAGCACTTCACGCAGCACTTGAACTGGAACTGATCGCCATCGATGACTGCGCCGACCTGGCCGTGCCTTACCGTAGCTTTGCGGACGTGGTGCAGGCGCACGAAGGAGCCGAGATGCCCGCAGTGGATGTCGGTGCGGATGAGCACGCGACGATCATGTACACCTCAGGCTCCACGGGGCACCCCAAAGGGGCTCTGTCGTCCCATCGTGGCATTCTCTCGGCGCTTTACAGCTGGATGCTGATAGGCCTGGCGGGCAAGAGCGTCAAGGGCGACGCGCAGGCCGAGTCCCTGCCTCCATCCGGGCTGCTGACGATTCCCCTGTTCCATTGCACGGCGAGTCATTCGGCTTTTTTGCTGTCGCTGATCGTCGGGCGCAAGCTGGTGATCATGTACAAGTGGGATGTGCAGGAAGCCCTGCGGCTGATCGAAGAGGAGCGCATTACCTGGTTTACCGGCGTGCCAACCATGTCGGCGGAGCTTCAGGCGGCCGCGGTGGATTCGGATCGGGACCTGTCGTCCCTCGCAGAGATTTTCGCTGGCGGGGCAGCACGCCCCCCGGCGCAGGTCGAGAAGCTGGCGACCACGTTCAAAAAGTCCTCGTCGGGCATCGGCTATGGCCTGACCGAGACCAACGCCCTGGGCAGCGTCAACAGCGGCGATGTTTACCGCGCTCGTCCCGGCAGCGCCGGGCAGGTGGTGCCGGCAGTGACCGACATTGCGATATTCGACGAGAACGACCAGCCCCTGCCACCCGGCGAGCGCGGTGAGGTTTGCATCCATTCGCCCGCCAACTGCCTGGGTTACTGGAATAAGCCCGAGGCGACGGCCGAGGCCTTCCGCAATGGCTGGTTCCATACCGGTGATGTGGGTTATCTCGACGATGAGGGATTCCTGTTTATCGTCGATCGACTCAAAGAGATCATCATCCGGGGCGGCGAGAACATCAGTTGCATTGAAGTCGAAGCGGCGATCTACCACCATCCCGCCGTTGCAGAAGCGGCGGTCTACGGGGTGCCCGATGAGCGCCTGGGAGAGGCGGTCGCGGCATCCATCGTATTTCGCGACGGAGCGACGGCGAGCACAGAAGAGTTGCAGGTATTTCTCAAGGAGCACATCGCGGGCTTCAAGATTCCTGCACACTGGCGAATCCACGACGAGGCGCTGCCGCGCATCGCCACGGGCAAAATCTTCAAACGGGAACTGAAAGCGCAGATGGCGGAACGCCTGAGTGCCTGAGCAGTACGCTTGGACGCGACGCCGACAAAGGAGAAACAGATGGATCTTGGAGTATCAGACAAAATCGCGCCGATCCTGGCGCGGGTCACCGCCTTTATCGCCGAAGAAATCGCGCCGGTAGAGGCCGAGTACTGGGAAGAGGTCGACCGCGAGGACCGCTGGGTTTTCACCGAGCGCCAGACCGAGATTCTCGAAACCCTGAAAGCAAAGGCCCGCGCTGAAGGTCTCTGGAATTTCTTTCTGACCGAAGGCGAACACGGCAGTGGTCTGACCACGGTAGAGTATGCGCATCTCGCAGAGCAGATGGGGGCATCGGCCCTCGCGCCCGAGGTATTCAACTGCGCTGCGCCCGACACCGGCAATATGGAAGTGCTGGAGAAATACGGCAGCGAGGCGCAGAAAGAGGAGTGGCTCAAGCCGCTGCTCGCCGGCGAGATTCGCAGCGCCTATGCCATGACGGAGCCCGGTGTGGCCTCGTCCGACGCCACCAATATCTGCACGAGCGCGGTGCTGGACGGCGACGAATGGGTCATCAACGGCGAGAAACACTGGATTTCGGGAGCCGGTGATCCGCGCTGCAAAATCATGATCGTGATGGTGAAAACCGATCCCGACGCTCCCAAGCACAAGCAGCAGTCACAGATTCTCGTGCCGATGTCGACGCCGGGTGTAGAGATCATTCGTCCCATGCAGGTTTTCGGGCAGGATGATGCGCCCCACGGCCACATGCACCTGCGTTACAACAATGTGCGGGTGCCAAAGGATAACGTGATTCTGGGCGCGGGCCGGGGCTTTGAAATCTCCCAGGGTCGCCTTGGGCCGGGTCGGATTCATCACTGTATGCGTGCCCTGGGCGCAGCCGAACGGGCACTGAAGCTACTGTGCGAACGCGCAACGACGCGCGTCGCCTTCGGTAAGCCCCTGGCGCGGCTGGGTGGCAACATCGACGTGGTGGCCAACGCCCGCATTAGCATCGAACAGGCGCGCCTGCTGACGCTGAAAACCGCCTGGATGATGGACAATGTGGATCCCAAAGAGGCGCGGGTCTGGATTTCGATGATCAAGACCGCGGTGCCGAACGTCACCCTCAAGATCATCGACGATGCGATCCAGATGCACGGCGGCCTCGGTGTGTCCCAGGATACGCCGCTGGCAACCATGTATGCGGGGCAGCGCACGCTGCGCCTTGCGGATGGCCCCGACGAAGTACACCGCATGGTGGTCGGGCGCAACGAGTTCAAAAAATACATGGATCAGGCACCGGTTAACGCGACGTTTCGTGACGGCTGAACGGGTTCTCGCCGGGTTTCCCGGCGCTGCAGCGCAATCCACACCAAATCATCGATCAATGCCAATGACAGGAGAGACAACATGAGCGTCACCGTAGTGCCCAAGGAGCAACTGAAGGATTACATCGGCACGAAGCAGGAGCCCGGCGACTGGGTCACCCTGGATCAGGACCGCATCAACACCTTTGCGGACTGCACCGAGGATCACCAGTTTATTCACATCGATGAAGAGAAGGCGGCGCAGACGCCCTTTGGCGGCACCATTGCGCACGGATTCCTTACCCTCTCGATGCTGCCCAAGCTTCTCGAGAATCGCGGTATCGCACCGGAAAACGTGGTCATGGGCATCAACTACGGCTCTGACAAGGTGCGTTTTCTGACGCCGGTTCGTGCCGGCAAACGTGTCCGCGCCCATACCGAACTGATGGATGTGCAGCAGAAAGACGACAATCGCTTTTTGCTGAAATCCCAGGTCTCCGTAGAGATCGAGGGTGAAGAGACGCCGGCGCTGGTCGCCGAATTCCTGACCATGCTGGTCTGCGCCTGACTGACGGGCCCGAGTTAAAGGAGAAAATCATGAGTATTCGTTATGACGGTCGCGTCGCCATTGTCACCGGCGCCGGCCAGGGGCTGGGACGCAGCCATGCGATTGAACTGGCCAAGCGCGGCGCCAAGGTGGTGGTGAACGACCTCGGAGGTGCAGCAGACGGCACGGGGAGTTCCAGCGAAGCCGCCCTGGCCGTGGTCGCCGAAATTGAAGCCGCGGGTGGCGAAGCGGTGGCCAACGGGGCCAATGTCGCAAAGTACGACGAAGTCGAAGCCATGGTCGCCCAGGCGATGGAAAAGTGGGGGCGGGTGGACATCCTCATCAATAACGCTGGCATTCTGCGCGACAAGAGCTTTGCCAAGGGTTCCCTTGATGACTTCCGTATGGTGCTCGAGGTTCACCTCATGGGCACCGTGAACTGCACCAAGGCCTGCTGGGACATCATGCGTGAACAGGAGTACGGCCGCGTGGTGGTCACGACGTCATCATCGGGTCTGTATGGGAACTTCGGTCAGACCAATTACGGCGCCGCCAAAATGGGGGTGATCGGTATGATGAACACCCTCGTGCAGGAGGGTGCCAAGTACAACATCCGCGTCAACGCGCTGGCACCGACGGCGGGCACGCGCATGACCGAGGGCCTGATTCCCGAGAAAGCCTTTGAGTTGCTGACACCCGAAACGGTGACGCCCGCCGTGCTTTATCTTGTGAGTGAAGACAGCCCCAACCGCACGATCCTCTGCGCGGGTGCAGGCGCGTTTGCCGTGTCCAAGATCGTCGAAACCCAGGGCACCTGGCTACCACCAGAAGAGCAGACTCCCGAGGGCATTGCAGCGCACTGGGACACGATCACTGCCGCCGACAACGACCGTGCCCTTCAGGCCGGCTTTGAGCAGAGCGGCAAGATGGTCACGCAGGCTGCGGCCGGTCTTGGTATCTCGCTGGAGTGAGACCGGGACCCTGACGCCTACCGAATCACCGACGGGTCCAAAGGGGCCCTATCAGGAGCAATCTTATGAAAGAAGCTGTTATCGTATCGACCGCCCGCACGCCCATTGGCAAGGCCTACCGTGGAAGCTTCAACAACCTGGCGGGACCGACGCTGGGCGCCGCCGCCGTCGCCGAGGCGGTGCGCCGGGCGGGCATTGATGCCGCCGAAGTCGACGACGTGATCATGGGCTGCGCATTGCAGCAGGGTTCAACGGGTACCAATGTCGCCCGCCAGATCGCCCTGCGCGCCGGTCTGCCCGTGACGGTGTCGGGCATGAGCATCGACCGCCAGTGTTCCTCGGGCCTGATGGCCGTGGCCACCGCTGCCAAGCAGGTGATGTATGACGGCATGGACATCGTGGTCGGTGGCGGACTCGATTCCATTTCGCTGGTGCAGAACGAACACATGAATCTGCACCGCGCCGCGGACGAAGAACTGGTCGCCATGCACCCGCATATCTACATGCCGATGCTGCAGACCGCTGAAACCGTGGCCAGCCGTTACAACATCAGCCGTGATGTAATGGACGAGTACGGGCTGCAGTCGCAGCAGCGCACGGCCGAAGCCTACGAGCAGGGTCGCTACGACGCCGAGCTGACGCCGGTCACCTGCAAGCGCATCGTCTGGGACAAGGAAACCGGCGAGCAGTCCGAAGCCGAAGTCACCGTAACCCGCGACGAAGGGATTCGCGCCACGACCGCCGAAGGTCTTGCCAGCCTGAAGACCGTTATCGAAGGCGGCACGATCACCGCGGGCAATGCCTCGCAGCTTTCTGACGGTGCTGCCGCGCAGGTGGTGATGGACGCCAAACTCGCGGAACAACGCGGCCTGGAACCCCTCGGTGCCTACCGCGGCATGGCCGTCGCCGGCCTGGAGCCCGACGAGATGGGCATCGGTCCGATCTACGCCGTGCCCAAGCTGCTCAAGCAGCATGGCCTGTCCATTGACGATATCGGCCTGTGGGAGCTTAACGAGGCCTTCGCCGTACAGGTGCTGTACTGCCGGGACCAGCTGGGCATCGACAACGACAAGCTCAATGTCAGCGGCGGTGCCATCGCCATTGGCCATCCCTACGGCATGAGTGGCTCGCGCATGATCGGTCACGCGCTGATCGAAGGTAAGCGGCGTGGCGTCAAATATGTGGTCATCACCATGTGCGTGGGTGGTGGCATGGGGGCTGCCGGGCTTTTCGAGGTTTTCTAAGCTACCCATGCCGTGCAGCGCGAGGCGACGCTTTCGGAGGGTCGCCAAAAAGCGTCATCCATGACAGGCTCGACGGCGTCCATCCATGGACGCCGACGCCCTCCCGCAGCCTGCCGGCCCGCCACGCTCGATGCCAGCAGACCGTCACAGTCCTTGCGGCAAGTGCGTCCTGGTCTGGAGCGAGGTCGGTTAGTGTGTTGAACAAACTAGAGCGGCGCGTACCTGCGAGCTCGAGGGAGCGCGCCCCGTAGCGGATTTGCGGGGCCGTCAGCGTCCAGGGATGGACGCTGCCGAGCTGCCATGGATGGCGCTTTTGCGTGCCCCGCAAATCCGCTACGGGGCGTGTTCCCGGGAATACGACAGGAACTACTGGAGGTATAGATATGCGTGCATTGCTGTGCAAGGAACATGGATTGCCGGATAAGCTGGAACTGGCTACGGATGTGGCGGAACCGACGGCGGGGCCGGGGGAGGTTGTGATTGACGTCAAGGCGGCGGGACTGAACTTTCCCGACGTGCTGATCATCCAGGGCAAGTACCAGTTCCAGCCGGATCTTCCTTTTTCGCCGGGCGGTGAGTGTGCGGGCGTAGTCCTGTCGGTCGGCGATGGCGTAGAGCGCTACAAGCCGGGCGACAAAGTGATCGCCATGACCGGCAGCGGTTGCTTCCGGGATCAGATCGTGGCGGATCAGAACGCGGTGATGCCCATGCCCGAGGGCCTGGATTTCAAACAGGCCGCGGGTGTCGCCATGACCTACTTCACCTCGTACCACGCGCTCAAGCAGCGTGCCGACCTGAAAGAAGGGGAGACCCTGCTGGTGCTTGGCGCCGCCGGCGGTGTGGGTTCCACGGCGGTGGAACTGGGCAAGCTCATGGGCGCGAAAGTCATCGCTGCTGCAAGCTCCGACGAGAAGCTCGCCATGTGCCGGGACCTGGGCGCAGACGAGACCATCAACTACAGCGAGCAGGATCTGAAAACCGCCATCAAAGAGCTGACCGGCGGCAGGGGTGTGGATGTGGTTTACGACCCCGTGGGTGGCGACTATGCCGAGCCTGCGCTGCGGGGCATGGCGTGGAACGGTCGGTACCTGGTGATCGGCTTTGCCAGTGGTCCGATTCCCGAGATCCCCCTGAATCTGGCCCTGCTCAAAGGCTGCTCGATCGTCGGCGTATTCTGGGGTCGATTCATCGCCGAGGAGCCGAAGGTACACCTGCAGAATATCCAGGACCTGTGGGCACTCTTTGCCGAGGGCAAGCTCAAGCCGGCGATCAACGATGTATTTGCCCTTGAGGATTATGAACAAGCCTACGAGGTCATGATGGGCCGCAAGGCACGCGGTAAGGTTATCCTCACGATGGAATAGCATGCTCGTGCCGGACGCGATCCGGCGTCCCGAAGAGCAGAAGAGGTGCGTAATGCAGGCGTTTGAGTTCAATACGGTACCCCATGTGGTCTGTGGGCCGGGCGAGGCGCTGTGCCTGGCGGCCCACTGCGCGAGCCTGGGGGTGGAGCGTGTCCTGCTGGTGACGGATCCGGGGCTATTGTCCATCGGTCTCATCGGGCCGGTACAAAATGCCCTGGATGAGGCGGGTGTCGCCGTTACGCTCTTTGCCAAAGTGGCCGAGGACCCTCCAGAACACGTGGTGCTCAGCGCCGCCGAGACCGCCAGAAATGCCCAGGTGGACGGCGTGCTGGCGGTCGGTGGCGGCAGCTCTATGGACGTGGCCAAGGTGGTGGCGGTATTGCTCGGTGGCGCGCAGGAACTGTCGGCGCTCTATGGCGTGGATCAGGTACAGGGGTCACGCCTGCCCCTGATTCTGGTGCCGACCACAGCGGGCACGGGCTCCGAGGTCACGCCGGTTGCGGTGATTACCACCGGTGAAACCACCAAGGCCGGTGTCAGTTCCCCCGTGCTGTTACCCGATATCGCGGTCCTCGACGCTGAGCTGACCCTGGGACTGCCGCCAAAGATCACGGCGATGACCGGGGTCGATGCGATGGTCCACGCGATCGAGGCGTACACCTCCCGCCACAGGAAGAACCCTGTCTCAGACACCCTGGCCCACAGTGCCCTGGCGTTGCTCGGGCGCCATATACGTACCGCGGTGCACGATGGTCGCCAGCGCGATGCCCGCGGTGCCATGCTGCTGGGTGCCATGCAGGCGGGGCAGGCCTTCGCTAATGCGCCCGTCGCAGCTGTACATGCCCTGGCCTATCCTTTGGGAGGGCATTTCCATATTCCCCACGGTCTCAGTAACTCCCTGGTGCTACCCAGTGTGCTGCGCTTTAACCTGCCCGATGCCTGCGGTCTGTATGCGGAGCTAGCGGAACATGTCACGGGCCATGCGGTTACGGGCAGTGATGAAGCCCGCGCAGATGCGCTGGTCAAGGGGCTCGAGGTCCTCATCGCCGATCTGGCATTGCCCGCGACACTCTCGGCGGCGGGCGTGACCGAAGATGCGCTGGAAACCCTGGCGCAGGACGCGATGCTGCAGCAGCGTCTGCTCATCAACAACCCCCGCGACGTCACCTACGACGACGCGCTGGCGATTTATCGCGCCGCCTACCGCTAGCCCGCGGCGACGCAGAAAAGGGAGCACCCGTCATGACCAAAGCGCAGGCCCCGTCCCGAGATGCCTACCATTGGTTTACGCCGATCACCACGCGCTGGTCCGACAACGATATCTATGGGCACGTGAACAACGTGATCTACTACAGTTACTTCGATTCCGTTGCCAACCGCTATTTGATCGAGGCCGGTGGCCTCGATATTCACACCGGCGATACCGTGGGACTGGTGGTGAATTCGGGTTGTGATTACTTCGCGCCCGTCGCGTATCCCCAGGCCCTCGAGGGAGCGTTGCGTGTGGATCGACTCGGCAACAGCTCCGTGCAATACGGTATCGGCATTTTTCTGCAGGGCGCGGCCACGGCCTGCGCCAGCGGTACGTTCACGCATGTGTTTGTAGATCGCCGGAGCAACCGTCCGGTGGCGGTTCCCGACGCCATGCGCAGCGCGCTCGAGGCGATCGCTGCCTGATCAGCGACGGGCGGTGAAATACAGCGCCGCTATCGTGACCAGCAGCACCGCACCGGCAAAGAGCGGCGGGCCCGAGGGCGACAGCGGATAGAGCAGTCCCCCGATCACCGGTCCCGAGACAAATCCCACGGCGGGGCAGGCCCCGATGACGCCCGCGGCACCGCCCTGTTCTTCGGGTCCCACCGCCAATGACGCACCTGCTGTCACCGCAGGCATTGTCAGGCCGAGTCCCATGCCGATCAGGGCCATGGCGATTCCTAACAGTACGAATCCTTCGCTCGTGGCGACGATCAGGGCGCCCGCAGCCATGCTCGCCAGTCCCGTACGCACAAACACGTGCGGCGGCAGCTTCACGTGTTGCATCACCGTCACCTGCATACCGAAGGTAAACAGCGCCGAGACCATGAGCGCCGCGCCGGTGTACTGGGCGGTCTGAATGCCCGTGAGTCCCAGGCGGTCCTGCAGCAGAAAGCCCAGGGTTTGCTGAATCGCCGAGAAGCCCGTGAACAGGGCAATCGCCGTAAGCGTAAAGCGGCGGATTCGCGCATCAAGATAGCGCATACGCTTGGGCCCATCCCGGCTGCGGCGCTGCGCAGCGGGCAGGGCGGGCAATGCGTACCAGATCATGATCCCCGCGGCGGCGGCCAGCGCACCGGCAAAATACAGCGGAGCCAATAGTCCAAGGGTTGCCAGGGCGCCACTCACCGCGGGGCCCAGAATCATGCCCAGGCTGGTCGCCGTACCCAGTCTGGCCATGGCCGGGAGGCGCTGCTGGGGTGTGGTGATGTCGGCGGCGTAGGCGGTGGTGCCGGGACTGGTGCCCGACATGATCACGGCCTGGGCGCAGCGCGATATGAGCAGCCACAAATAAAGCGCCAGACCCGAGAGCATTCCGGTCAGGCCGGCAAAAAATACTGACGTGAAGATTACCGTGCCCAGCGTGTATCCCAGCAGCCCCGTAAGAATGATGGGTTTGCGTCCCACGCGATCCGAAAGGCGTCCCCAGTGGGGAGCCGTGACCGCAAATGTCAGCGCAGAGACGGCGATGATCGAGGTGATCTGCACTTCAGCCAGACCCACTTCACGGCCGAGGGGGGCGAGAATGGCAAAAATCAGTGACTGCCCCACACCCACCGCGATGAGTGCGACGATCAGCAGATTCAGTTGCCTGCGGGGTAGGTCGGGCATGGGATCAGGGCGCCAGCTGGTCCATGCGATTGCCCAGAAGTCGCGTGTAGGCGGCGGGAAACAGGCGCACAACCCAGTCGATCACCCGTGCATCGGGGCCGATCAGCAGACGAGGTCGACGCTTTTTCGCCGCGCGCAGAATCTGCTGTGCCGCGCTGTCTGCCGAAGTACGCACGTGGGGCGCGAAGGTCGCATGCTGTGCATCGCCACTGGCGTCGGGGTCCGTATTGCGGGCATTGCGTGCGATGTTGGTATCGATGCCGCCGGGGTGTACGCAGAGCAGGCTGACCGGACTGTCTGCCTGCGCCAGCTCCTGTCGCAGCGCCTCGCTGTAGCCTTTGACGGCAAACTTGGCGGCGTTGTAGGCGGACTGAGTGGGTACGCCGATCATGCCAAACACCGATGAGATATTGACCAGATGGCTCTGCGGCGCGCGGGCCAGCAGGGGCAGAAACGCCCGGCAGCCGTGCACGACACCCCAGAAATTGATGTTCATCAGCCAGTGGAAGTCGTCGTAGTCCGTGTCCCAGGCAAGGCCCATGTGGGCGACACCGGCATTGTTGATCACGATATGCACCGCGTCGGTGTGGCGACCGATGTCTTCGGCCCAGGCTTCCATCGCCTCCCGGCTGGCCACGTCCACCACGCGGATATCGCAGGCCACATCGGGCCGCGGCAGTGAAGCCTGCGTCTCGGCCAGCCCCGCTTCGTTCACATCGGACAGCCACAGCGCGCAGCCCTGCTGGTTCAGCTGTTGCGCCAGGGCACGGCCGATGCCCGACGCGGCGCCGGTGATGACGGCCTGAAGATTGCTGAAGTAGCTCATGGTGTGGTCCCGGCAAAAGAGCGCCATGATAGGGGGTCGGTGATGACCTGTCGCTGTTTCGGCAGAAACCGGACCGGTTTTTGTGGACAGAAATCGGCGATTTTCGTAAACTTGCCGCCGTTGCGTGACCAGCTGCCGCAACAGCCATTTTCAACAAACAACAGCCCGAGCTGCCCGGCATAGACATACAGTGATACACAGAGAAAAGCGAGATGCGGATCACCCATCTCGCTTTTTTTTGAGCGCGCGAAGGTCCTGTCGTAGCTCCTGGAGGAGCCATTGAACCGTCCCGCTATTCTCGTTCTTGAAGACGGCAGTGTTTTTCGCGGAGTGTCCATTGGCGCCGAGGCCATGTCGGTCGGTGAGGTGGTGTTCAATACGGCGATGACCGGCTATCAGGAGATCCTCACGGATCCGTCCTACGCCCGGCAGCTGGTGACCCTCACCTATCCCCACATCGGCAACACCGGTACCAACTCCGAAGACGAGGAGTCGGGGCGTATCTGGGCCGGCGGCCTGATCATTCGTGATCTGCCCTTGCTGGCCAGTAACTTCCGCAATGAACAGGCGCTGGATGCCTACCTGCGTGAGCGCGGCGTGGTCGGTATCGCCGACATCGATACGCGGCGCCTGACCCGGGTGCTGCGGGACAAGGGCGCACAGAACGGCTGCCTGATGGCGACGCCCACGCTCGACGAAGCCGACGCCCTGGCCCGGGCGCGGGAGTTTGCCGGACTCAAGGGTATGGATTTGGCGAAGGAAGTCACCACCCACGAGCGCTTCGAGTGGACCGCAGGCACCTGGCGCCTTGGCGAGGGACACGCGGACCCGGCCAGCGAGTCCATGGCCTGGCACGTCGTGGCCTACGACTTCGGAGTCAAGCGCAACATCCTGCGCATGCTGGCGGACCGAGGCTGTCGCCTCACGGTGGTGCCGGCACAGACACCTGCCAGCGAGGTCCTGGCGCTTGAGCCAGACGGCGTGTTCCTGTCCAACGGTCCCGGTGATCCCGAGCCCTGTGACTACGCCATCACCGCCATCGGTGAAATCCTTGAGACCGGCTTGCCGGTTTTCGGTATCTGTCTGGGGCATCAATTGTTGGCCCTGGCCAGCGGCGCCAAGACCATGAAGATGAAGTTCGGCCATCACGGCGCGAACCACCCCGTGCAGGATCTGCGCAGCAAGCAGGTGCTGATCACCAGTCAGAATCATGGCTTTGCGGTGGACGACACTGATCTGCCTGACTGTCTGGCCGTGACCCACCGCTCGCTGTTTGACGACACGCTCCAGGGCATTGAGCGCACGGACCGTCCGGCCTTCAGCTTTCAGGGGCACCCCGAGGCCAGTCCCGGGCCCCACGAGGCCAGCGAACTATTCGACCATTTCATCGATCTGATGCAGCAGCGGGCGGGATAAGACGATGCCAAAACGTACAGATATCCAGAGCATTCTGATCCTTGGCGCCGGCCCCATCGTGATCGGCCAGGCCTGCGAGTTCGACTACTCCGGCGCCCAGGCCTGCAAGGCGCTGCGCGAAGAGGGGTACCGGGTCATTCTGGTGAACTCCAATCCCGCGACGATCATGACGGACCCGTCGATGGCCGATGCCACGTACATCGAGCCCATCGAGTGGCAGACCGTCGAGCGCATCATCGAAGAAGAAAAACCCGACGTGGTACTGCCCACCATGGGCGGCCAGACGGCGCTGAACTGCGCCCTGGACCTGGCGCGCCACGGGGTGCTCGAGCGCCACGGTGTCGAGCTGATCGGCGCCACCAAAGAAGCCATCGACAAGGCTGAGGACCGCGAGCTGTTCGACAAGGCCATGAAGCGCATCGGTCTCGAAACGCCCCGCGCCGCCCTGGCCCACAGCATGGAAGAGGCGAACCAGGTACTCGACGTCATCGGTTTTCCCTGCATTATCCGGCCATCGTTCACCATGGGTGGCTCCGGCGGGGGTATCGCCTACAACCGCGAAGAATTCGAAACGATCTGCCAGCGTGGCCTGGATCTGTCGCCCACCTCGGAGCTACTGATCGATGAATCCCTCATCGGCTGGAAAGAGTACGAGATGGAGGTCGTGCGGGACCGCAATGACAACTGCATCATCGTCTGCGCCATCGAGAACTTTGACGCCATGGGCGTGCACACCGGCGATTCCATCACCGTCGCGCCGGCGCAGACGCTGACCGACAAGGAATACCAGATCATGCGTAACGCCTCGCTGGCGGTGCTGCGCGAGATCGGGGTCGAGACCGGTGGCTCCAACGTGCAGTTCGGCGTCTGCCCCAACACGGGCCGCATGGTGGTTATCGAGATGAATCCGCGTGTGTCGCGTTCATCGGCCTTGGCTTCCAAGGCTACGGGCTTTCCCATTGCGAAGGTCGCCGCCAAGCTCGCCATTGGCTACACCCTGGACGAACTCGAGAATGACATCACCGGGGGCGCTACGCCCGCCTCCTTCGAGCCGGCGATCGATTACGTGGTCACCAAAATTCCGCGTTTTGCCTTTGAAAAATTCAACGCCGCCGATGCGCGCCTGACTACGCAGATGAAGTCCGTCGGTGAGGTCATGGCAATAGGACGCAATTTTCAGGAGTCCCTGCAGAAGGCGCTGCGAGGACTCGAAGTGGGTGCCGCCGGTCTGGAATCGCGCCTGGGGCCCGACGACACGGAGCCCTCGGATGAGTTGGTCAGCGAGCTGATCAATCCCGGAGCTGAGCGGATCTGGCACCTGGCAGATGCATTCCGTCTGGGTATGAGCGTCGAGCAGGTATATCAGCATTCCGGCGTCGACCCCTGGTTCCTGGTGCAGATGGAAGACCTGGTGCGTGAGGAGCAATGCATCGCAGCGGGTTCCCTGCAGGATATGGATCGTGATCGCCTGTATGGCCTCAAGAAGAAAGGCTTCTCGGACCTGCGCATGGCGGCGCTGCTGAATATCAGCGAAGCCGAGGTGCGCAACTATCGCCACAGCCTGGATGTGCGCCCGGTCTACAAGCGCGTAGACACCTGCGCGGCGGAGTTTGCGTCAAGCACCGCCTATATGTATTCCAGCTACGACGAGGAATGCGAGGCGGCGGTCACCGACCGGCCCAAGATTCTGGTGCTCGGTGGTGGCCCAAACCGCATCGGCCAGGGAATTGAGTTTGACTACTGCTGCGTCCACGCCGTGCTCGCCATGCGCGAGGACGGTTACGAAACCATCATGGTCAACTGCAACCCCGAGACCGTGTCTACGGATTACGACACCTCGGACCGGCTGTACTTCGAACCCGTCACCCTCGAAGACGTGCTCGAGATCGTGCACAAGGAGCAACCCGAAGGCGTGATCGTACAGTTTGGCGGCCAGACTCCGCTGAAACTCGCGCGGGCCCTCGAGGCCGCTGGGGTGCCGATCATTGGTACCACGCCGGATGCCATCGATCGCGCCGAGGATCGCGAGCGTTTCCAGCAGCTGATCGAGGACCTGAAGCTTCGCCAGCCCGCGAACACGACGGTGCGCAGTGTCGAAGAAGCCGTGGCCGCCGCCGCGACCATCGGCTACCCCCTGGTCGTGCGCCCTTCCTATGTACTGGGCGGTCGCGCCATGGAGATCGTCTACCGCGAAGAAGACCTGCTGCGTTACATGCGCGAGGCGGTGTCGGTCTCTGACGAGGCGCCGGTGCTGCTGGACCGTTTTCTCAGCGCCGCCATCGAGGTCGATATCGATGCGGTCTGCGATGGCGAACAGGTCGTGATCGGCGCGATCATGCAGCACATTGAACAGGCGGGTGTGCACTCGGGTGACTCCGCGTGTTCCCTGCCACCCTACAGTCTGCCCGCCGAGGTTCAGGACCTCATGCGGGAGCAGGTGCGGCAGATGGCCCTGGCCCTGGGGGTTAAGGGCCTGATGAACGTGCAGCTTGCGTGGCAGGACGGGCAGGTCTACGTCATCGAGGTGAACCCCCGCGCCTCGCGCACGGTGCCCTTTGTATCCAAGTGCATCGGCACCTCCCTGGCCAAGGTGGCAGCCCGTTGCATGGCGGGGCAGACCCTGGAATCCCAGGGCTTCACCAAAGAAGTCATTCCCACCTTCTATTCCGTGAAGGAAGCGGTGCTGCCCTTCAACAAGTTCCCCGGTGTAGACCCGATTCTCGGCCCCGAAATGAAGTCCACCGGTGAGGTCATGGGCACGGGCGACAACTTTGCCGACGCCTTTGGCAAGGCCCAGCTCGCCGCGGGGGACCCGCCCCCGCGCAGTGGCACGCTGCTGTTGTCGGTGCGTGACGTCGACAAACCCGGTGCGGTGGAGCTGGGCCGCAAGATGACCGACATGGGCTTTGAGTTGGCCGCCACATCAGGCACCGCCGATGCGCTGGAGGCCGCAGGCCTGCCGGTGCGCCGGGTGAAGAAGGTGCTGGAGGGGCGTCCCCACATTGTGGACATGATCAAGAACGACGAAGCCGATATTATTATCAATACCACCGAGGGACGTCGCGCCATCATGGACTCGGCGCCGATTCGCGCCAGCGCCGAAGCGCACCGCGTCTTCTACACCACCACCCTGGCGGCGGCCGAGGCCGTTTGCCTGACCCTGCAGCGTGAAGACGACAAGACTGTGCGTCGCCTGCAGGATCTGCACAGGAGTATGCACGCATGAACAAGGTGCCCATGACCGTGCAGGGCGAACAGGCCCTTCGCGACGAACTGGACCAGCTCAAGCGCGTGGATCGTCCGCGTATATCCCAGGCGATTGCCGAGGCCCGGGAGCACGGGGACCTCAAGGAAAACGCCGAGTATCACGCCGCCCGGGAGCAGCAGAGCTTCACGGAAGGACGCATCATGGACATTGAGGGCAAGCTGTCCCACGCCCAGGTGATCGATGTGTGCTCAATCCCTCACACCGGCAAGGTGATCTTTGGGGTCACGGTCAATCTGCTGAACGTGGATACCGACGAGACCATGACCTACCGCATCGTTGGTGACGACGAGGCCGACGCGAAGAAGAATCTCATCTCGGTCAACTCACCGATCGCCCGCGCCCTGATTGGCAAAGAAGAGGGGGACGTGGTGGTTGTGCGAGCCCCCGGCGGTGATATTGAGTACGAGATTGATGAGGTGCAGCACCTCTGAATCTGGATGCGCAGTCCCGGTAGTTCCGGCTGGCACGCCAGCAGATAGATCAATGCCTCTGACATGGCCCAACCATCGGGCGCCGTGGCTGTGTTGTCAGTGTGGGCGCAGCAGATTGCTTTTTTTCGGATCCGGTTCGGCGCAGCGTCGCAGGATCAGGGCAATATTGCCTATACGTTGAACCAGTTCGGCGCCAGTGCTCTCGATCAATTCCTGCAGAACGGCGTCACGACTGTCCCGGTCGCCGACCGCCAGCTTCACCTTGATGAGTTCGTGATCGTCCAGGGCGCGCTCAATTTCCAGGCGCACCGCGTCGCTGAGGCCGTTTCCGGCAACGGTGACCACGGGTTTGAGTTTGTGGCCGATGGCGCGCAACTGACGGGTGGGGAGCTTGCTGCTCATGGTAGCCTGAGTCCTGTACGGCGTGGGGCGCGGAGTCTACACCATCGGCCCCGGTTTCAGAGAATACAGATTCGCTATGGCAAAGAAAAAATCGTCCAGTAAAGCCTGGTTGCGTGAGCACCGCGAAGATCCTTACGTGCAGCAGGCGCAAAAGGACGGCTATCGCTCCCGCGCCTGTTACAAACTGCTTGAACTGCAGGAGCGCGATCGGCTGATGCGCTCCGGTATGACGGTGGTGGATCTCGGGAGCGCGCCTGGCGGCTGGTCCCAGGTGGCCGCGCAGATCGTGGGGGACCGTGGACGCGTGATTGCCTCAGACATTCTGCCCATGGACAGTATTGCGGATGTCGCGTTTATTCAGGGAGATTTCACGGAAGAGGCGGTTTTTGACAGCATTTGCAAGGAGATCGGAGAAAATCCAGTAGACCTTGTGATTTCTGATATGGCCCCCAATATGAGTGGTATGAGTGCGGTGGATCAGCCCAGGGCCATGTATCTGGTGGAGCTGGCCCTGGACCTGGCGCTGCGCGTGCTTCGCCCGGGCGGAGATTTCGTCGCGAAGGTGTTCCAGGGCGAAGGGTTTGATGCACTGCTCGGTGAATGCCGCCCGGCCTTTGATCGCGTGCTCACGCGCAAGCCCGCAGCATCGCGCCCGCGCTCGCGCGAGGTCTATCTGGTGGCCCGCGGGCGGCGGTGATGCGCCGGGTGAGTGAGAACCGGGCCACACTGCGGTAAGTGCGTCCGAAACAGCGGTGGGCCGAAGGGCTGTCCCGCGCGTAAAAAGGCTATACTGATTGGCCAGCCGGCAAGAACAAGACCGCCGGCGGCGCCCTACACGAGGTAATTGCATTGAACGACATGGCGAAGAACCTTCTTCTCTGGCTGGTGATAGCAGCGGTGCTGCTCTCCATCTTCAACAACTTCAGCATGCAGCAGCCAACCGAGAAAAAGGTCTATTCCGAATTCCTGCAGGAAATCCAGCGCGATCAGGTGCGCAAGGTCACCATCGACGGTCTGACGATCCACGGTGAGCGCTACGATGGATCGCGTTTTGAAACCACGCGTCCCATGCTCGAAGACCCCAAGCTGATCGATGATCTGGTGAGTCACGACGTGGTCATCGAAGGTCGCGAGCCCGAGCAGCAGAGCGTATGGACGCAGTTGCTCGTTGCGAGTTTCCCGATCCTGATCATCATTGCCGTATTCATGTTTTTCATGCGCCAGATGCAGGGCGGTGCTGGTGGCCGCGGTGGCCCCATGAGCTTCGGCAAGAGCAAGGCACGCCTGTTGGGCGAAGACCAGATCACAACCACGTTCGCCGACGTCGCCGGCGTGGATGAAGCCAAAGAAGATGTACAGG
Source organism: Gammaproteobacteria bacterium (assembly GCA_030433415.1). Taxonomy (GTDB): domain Bacteria; phylum Pseudomonadota; class Gammaproteobacteria; order Pseudomonadales; family Halieaceae; genus Congregibacter. Next base: position 44,113 of record JAUIMF010000019.1, read on the forward strand.
AGCTGGTGGAGTTCCTGCGTGACCCCAGTAAGTTCCAGAAGCTCGGTGGCCGTATACCCCGCGGCGTGTTGATGGTCGGCCAGCCCGGTACCGGTAAAACGCTGCTTGCCAAGGCCATTGCGGGCGAGGCCAAAGTGCCTTTCTTCTCTATCTCGGGTTCCGATTTTGTCGAGATGTTCGTCGGTGTCGGTGCCTCCCGCGTGCGGGACATGTTCGACCAGGCCAAGAAGCAGTCACCCTGCATAATTTTCATCGACGAAATCGATGCGGTCGGTCGGCACCGGGGCGCGGGCCTCGGCGGTGGTCACGATGAACGCGAGCAGACCCTGAACCAGCTGCTGGTGGAGATGGACGGCTTTGAAGTGAATGACGGTGTCATCGTGATTGCCGCGACCAACCGTCCCGACGTGCTCGACCCCGCACTGCTGCGCCCCGGACGTTTCGACCGCCAGGTGGTGGTCGGTCTGCCGGATATTCGTGGCCGTGAACAGATTCTGAAAGTCCATATGCGCAAGGTGCCGCTGGCAGAGAACGTCGAGGCATCGAAGATTGCGCGGGGTACGCCCGGTTTCTCTGGCGCGGATCTGGCCAACCTGGTGAATGAGGCGGCCCTGTTTGCCGCGCGAGCCGGTGTGCGCACCGTGGGTATGACCCAGTTCGAGCTGGCCAAAGACAAGATCATGATGGGTGCCGAGCGCAAGTCCATGGTCATGTCCGAGGCCGAGAAGCGCAACACCGCCTACCACGAGGCAGGTCACGCCATTGTGGGCCGCCTGATGCCCGAGCACGATCCCGTGTACAAGGTCAGCATCATCCCGCGGGGTCGCGCCCTGGGTGTGACGATGTTTCTGCCCGAGGAAGATCGCTACTCCCACAGCCGGCGCCACATCATCAGCCAGATCTGCAGCCTGTTTGGCGGCCGCATCGCCGAAGAGATGACCCTGGGGCCCGATGGGATCACCACGGGTGCATCCAACGACATCCAGCGCGCCACCGAGATCGCGCGCAACATGGTCACCAAGTGGGGACTGTCCGAGAAAATGGGGCCGCTTATGTACGACGAGGGCGGCGAAGAGGTGTTCCTCGGTCGTTCTGCGGCGCAGTCGCACAAGGCCATGTCGGATGAAACGGCAAAGCAGATCGACGCCGAGGTGCGGCGCATCATCGACGAGTGCTACAAGAAGGCGGCAGGCATACTTGAAGAGAACGTCGACAAGCTGCACGTGATGGCTGATGCCCTGATGCAGTATGAGACGATCGACTCGGAGCAGATCGACGACATCATGGCGGGCCGTACGCCACGTGAGCCCAGCGACTGGACGGGCAAAGACGGTGATGATTCCGGCTCGGCGCCCGCGACAGATACTGATCGCAGTGGCCCCATCGGCGGTCCCGCCGGCGAGCACTGAGGCGCGGCGGGCCCGGGCCCGCCATCCTTCGCTCAGGCCGTGAGAAGCACTCGTCTGTCGCGCCCGGTGGATTTCGCCGGGCGAACCCTCGACTTTGCCACGCCCGTCGTCATGGGCGTGCTGAACATTACCCCTGATTCCTTCTCCGACGGTGGTCGCTGGCTCCGTGACGGCAGCGCTGATCTGGACGAGCTTCGGCGCGTGGCCGAGGCCATGGTCGCTGCAGGTGCGGGCATTCTGGATATCGGCGGCGAGTCCACACGACCCGGCGCCGACCCCGTATCAGAACAGGAAGAGCTTGATCGCGTCATTCCGGTCGTCGAAGCCCTGGCGGACTGCGTCGATGTGGTGTTGTCGGTCGACACGAGTACACCCGCCGTCATGCACCTTGCCGCCGAACACGGCGCCGGCCTGATCAATGACGTACGCGCCTTGAGTCGCCCCGGCGCTCTGGAGGCTGCTGCGGCCACGAAGCTGCCTGTGTGCCTGATGCACATGCAGGGCACGCCGGTAGACATGCAGAACCGTCCGGCTTACCGCGACGTGGTCGCAGAGGTTCGGGAGTACCTTGAAGGGCGTGTGCAGGCCTGCCGGGACGCCGGCATTGCCGACGCACAAATTTTGCTCGATCCGGGCTTTGGCTTCGGTAAAACCGTGGATCACAACCTCGACCTGTTGCGAAATCTGCGCAACGTCACAGATCTGCCCTTCCCATTGGTGGTTGGCTTATCGCGCAAGTCCCTCATTGGTAGACTCATCGGCCGTGATGTAGGGGAACGCC
>JAUIMF010000020.1 GCA_030433415.1 Gammaproteobacteria bacterium
CACCGAAAGGCGTGCACCACACCGATGGGGGTCAGTAGCGCCAGGGTGATCCCGAACTTGATGTTGTCATCTTCACCAAAGGGCCCGTTGACGTACCCCTCCCCCAATCCGTATCCCAGCAGGTCGCGGCCGGTGAGAAACTGCCAGAAACCGTCAGCGCCCCAGAGCAGCAGGCAACCGGCTACCACGAACCCGACAAATTCGAGCAGACGGACATCTGTGCGCCCACCTCCGGTGCACTCCCAGAACCACAGCAGCACACAACAGGACAATACATAGCGGAGACTGCCAATGGTCGTCAGCAGGGACTTTTCGGAGGCCACCGCATCTGGCAGCGCCACGAGCATCGGCAGCACAAAGGCGGCGTACAACAGAAGCAATGAGCCCCAGTGCGCACTACCGCTCCAACGCGGGCGACGCCATAAACTGACAACCCCGAGGATCGACAGCAACAACATGGGGATTTCGACCATGCGCCCGAAGGGCAGAAATACCACCGCGACCGCCAACAGGGCGGCCACATACGGCGGGGTGGTTGCGATGTGGGGCGTGCTCGCGTTCATGGGCGGCGCTACTATGCTCCCCGGCAGGCATTCAGTCAAAACCAGGGCTTCACAGACAGGTTCATCCAGCTACGGTAAACTGCGCCTTTCGCTCTGGTTCTTTTTTCGCATGCTCAAGCTTCGGCATACGCGGCCACTGTTCGTCGGTGGCACCCGATACTGTTTTCAGCATCCCGACCACGCCAGCCGCTGCGTCAAGGTACTTCGGCCTGACCGCACCGGTGCGGCGCGCAAACTACTGCGCCAGGATTTCAAACGTCATCTTCCGGCCCGCTTTCTCGACGATCAGCGCAAGGAAATCAATGCCTACCGCGAGCTGCTGACGCGGCCCAGTGAAGCCCTGTGGCGCCATGTGCCGCGCTACCACGGTACGGAAGAAACGGACATGGGCATCGGTATTGTGACCCAGCTCATGCGCAATGACGACGGCAGCTGGCCCCAGAACCTGCAGAGCCTGTTACCGCAGGGTATGACGGAAGAATTGTCCGCAGGCATCGGCGAATTCAAGCGGGCGGTAAAGGACCTGCGCATACTCAGCCGCGACCTCCTGCCGCACAACATCATCGCCGTCCGCGAGCGGGGGTCTTACCGGGTGATGCTCGTCGACGGAATCGGTAACGCGGAGTTGATCCCCATCAGCACATGGTGGCAGTTCTTCGCCGACCGCAAGACAGACCGCAAGTTGCGACGTTTTGAACAGCGGTGCGCGCTGCTACTGCCAACACCGTCCTCCTAGTTCGGACCCCGACAATGGGTGTCACTCCAGCTGAGTATTTCTCGGGTCAGCATGATGCGACTGGTCGAAAAGCTGTGATCGCCCGGCAATTTTAGCGAGGTGACACTGACACCCGCTTTGTCATAGGCCGCGACCACGGGATCGAACATGGTATCGGCGGGGGTGACATTGTCTCCCTCACCCACCACCATCAATACCTGACGTCCACGTAGATCGGTCCCAAAGGCGCGCGTGTCCAGCAGCGCCATATCCGTCGTTGCCAGTTCCTCCTGCAGACCTACCCCATTGAGACCGCGCAGCATGAACAGCGAATCCGCGTAGGCGGAAAGGCGCTGTACTGCGGGATCATTTTCGCGCGCGAGTCCCGCTTTCCAGCCACCGAGGTTCGCCGGAGCCAGTGCCATCACGCAGCGCAACGCATCGTCGCGGGCTCCCGTCGCCAGTGCGGTGTAGCCTCCCAAAGAATGGCCCAACACCGAAAGATTATCCGCATCAACGCGCAAGCGCCGAGACTGGAAGTCGTCACGCAGATAATCCAGCACCGCCAAGGCATCCTCTGGCAGATGCGAGAAACGAAACTGCCCCGTCGCACCCCACGCACCGCGATAGTGAAAAAACAGGGTATTGAATCCAAAGCGGCGCAGTGCCTGGGCGAGATCAAGATTGCGTTCATTGCCGGGGAAGCCATGCAGTAACACTACCGTAGGATGCGGTCCGGGCCCCGAGGCCAGATAGATGTGTGCCGGCAGGCGTTCACCGTGGCTGGGAATCTCAAGCTCAACGATGGACGCAGGGTGACTCCAGTGTTCCGGCGGGTCCTTCGTCAACACGTCGTCCACGGTATCGGCGAACGCTGAGCGTGCGCAACATACGAAAAATAGGAGCAGGTGGTGCAATCTGTATTTCATAGGTTCGTATCCTTGTTCCCGGCCAGCCAGCGCCGTTGACAACCAAGCAGCTGACGAATTGACCACAGCGCTTGCCTTGCGTAGTTTAGCGTCCCTGATAACAGACACCGAGACCCGCCGTGAGCAAATCCATTCCGCGCGACAATGCCAACGATTACAGCCCCGAAATCATCGCCGAACGCCAACGGTTCATCGAAGAAGTAACCGGCACGCAACTCGACCACACCCGGCAGTTTTCCTTCGACCCTGAAACCATGTCTGGCAACATCGAGAGCATTTTTGGCGTCGCCCAGATTCCCATCGGGATTGCCGGGCCACTGCTGGTGAATGGCGAATACGCCCAGGGCGAATTCTACGTGCCCATGGCGACCGTCGAAGGCACGATGCTCGCCAGCTACAACCGCGGTATGAAAGTCATCCGCGAGGCGGGAGGCGTGACCACGACTGTTATCGGCCAGGCAATGCAACGCGCGCCCTGCTTTGTATTTCACAATGCCCGGGACGCTCGCGATTTCGAACGCTGGCTGGTTGAGCACTTCCAGGAAATCAAGGCCGTCGCCGAAAGTACGACCTCGGTTGGCAAACTCGACGAAATCGAACACTACTGCGCCCACAACTTCGTGTACACGCGCTTTGACTACAGCACCGGTGATGCTGCCGGCCAGAACATGACAAGCCGCGCGACCTTCGTCGCCTGCGAATGGATACGCGAACAATACCCGACGCTACGCCACTACCTGCTGTCGGGTAACTTCGACACTGAAAAGCGGACCTCGTCGGTCAACCTGTTGAAAAACCGCGGCAAACGGGTCACGGCAGAGATCACGATTCCCCGGGATGTGGTGGAACGCAATCTACGCATCACACCCGAAGCCATGCACTACGGGCAGGGTATTACCACCCTCGCCTCGTTCATGACCAACTCCTCGAACAATGCCGCGCATCCCGCCAACGGCCTCGCTGCGCTGTATCTGGCGACGGGTCAGGACATCGCCAACATCGGCGAATCGAACCAGTGCACTGTTTACAACCAGGTGACGCGCGAGGGCGACTACCATTTTTCGGTCACATTGCCGGCCCTGATTGTGGCCAGCTACGGCGGCGGCACCAACCTGCCCACACAATCTGAATGCCTCAAAATCATGGGCTGCCACGGCAAGGACAAGGCGCTGAAGCTGGCAGAAATCGCCGCGGCCCTGGTGGTTGCCGGAGAACTGTCGCTCGGCGCAGCGACACGCGTGGATAAAGTGACGCGCAAAAACGAGTGGGTCGATGCCCACGAGCGCCTGGGCCGAAATCGATAGAAGAATAATGTGACCTGGCTCACGGTTTTTGGTGTAGCCGTTGAGCCACGTCCCGCCGTGGGCGTAGCCTCAATCCAGGCCCACATCTCGCTGGAGATAGCGTATGGCCCTGACCATAATAATTGTTGTTCTGTCCATTGGTGTGCTCCTGCTATTGATGCGAAGTCGTGGCAAGGACTCCAAGGCCCAAACACCCCGATCCTCGCGGTCGAGTACCAAAGAGCGCGGAAAGGCGCAGACCACCGCACAGACGCCTTCCGGCCCCTATGCCGCCGTCGCCATCAAACCCGGCAAAGCGGCCTGCGATCGTGTTCAGGAGCGCGGCAACACGCGCTATCTGAAATCAGCGGCCCCCACGTTGCCCGTACTTGGCTGCGACAGCCCCAACTGCCAATGCGGCTATGAGCACCACGATGACCGGCGCAGTGATCCCGACGGCGACCGGCGCATGGGCATCGGCCTGCAGAGCGAACTCTACGCGTCTTCAGGCAACCAGGAACGGCGCCAGCGAAGGGGCCGACGCCTGGGAGACCGCTAAGCCAACGAATCAGTAACCCCGGTCGAAATCGATACGCCCGGCAGGTTCTTCACCTCGCCGATAACGCGTAAGCCCGTTGAGAAACAAGGCGACAATAGCTTCGTCATTTGTAGGTGCCGCAGTGTGTGACGTGATGTGTACCCCCGTCGTGCGCCAAAGCGGATCTTCGGCGGGCAGCGGTTCCTCAGCCAGCACATCGAGGACGAGGCTAGATAGTCGACCACCACTCAGGGCTTCCAGAGCCGCGTCCAGGTCCAGCGCATTTGCTCGCCCCGCGTTGATGACGATGGCGCCAGGTGCCAGTTGCTCGAGTAACGCCTTGTCGGCAAATTGATTGGTCGCTTCGGTATCGGGCAACAGCAGCACCAGCACATCCAGCCCCCGGGCGAAATCCAGGCGTCGCGCCGCTCCAAAACAGTGTTCCACGCCGGGCACCGTGCGACCATCACCATTGAGGCCCCGCACGCTGGCAAAGAACCCACCGCAACGCTGGGCGACCTCGCCTCCGATGCTGCCAATACCCGCAATGCCAAGATGCAGTCCAGCGAGACCTTTATCGGGTCGGCCGTCCCAACTGGTCGCGCTGCTGTGACGAAGTACGGAGCGTTTTTCGGCAAGAACCCAGGCCAGTACATACTCGGCCATGCTCCGACCAAAGATTCCTTTGACGCCGGTCAGCAGGTAATCCCGGCGCGGTTGCCCCACCAGAGGTGTTACGCCCGCCCACGTCGATTGCAGCCAGCGCAACGCCGAAAGCTGGTCCATAACGGCTGCCGCCAGGTCCGGCGCTCCGAGTACGACTTCTGCTTCGAGCACCTGTGCTTCGGGCTCTCCGACACCATCCCAGTAGGCAAGCAACACGTCTTCGCCCACGCGACCTCGCAGCAGTGTGCCAAGTCGTTTGGCGTTGGGGCTAACGATCGCCAGCTTCATGGATCACCGTTTCTGCAACTACACGCCGCGATTAGGACCCTTTATCGCCGCCGAGTCCAGTGTCAGCGGGAATCCTCACTGCCCTGCAGGGTGCCACGACGCAACTGATCACGCTCCATAGATTCAAACAGCGCCTGGAAGTTACCCTCACCAAATCCCTCATCGGCTTTGCGCTGAATGAACTCAAAGAAGATAGGACCGATGAGCGTTTCAGAAAAAATTTGCAGGAGCAGACGCACTTCGCCCTCGGTCGTGCCATCCAGCAGAATACCGCGGGACTGGAGTTCGTCGACGGGCTCGCCGTGACCCGGCAGGCGCTCATCGAGCATTTCGTAGTAGGTTTGCGGTGGTGCCGTCATAAAGGGTAAGCCCCGCGCCTTGAGTCGGTCCCAGCAGGCGAGCAGGTCGTCACAGGCAAATGCGATATGCTGAATTCCTTCGCCGTTGTACTGCAGCAGGTATTCTTCTATCTGACCACCGGAACCGCCCTCTTCGTTGAGAGGTATGCGAATCTTGCCGTCCGGCGCAGTCATCGCCCGGGACTTGAGACCCGTGTATTCACCCTTGATATCGAAGTAGCGGATCTCGCGAAAATTGAACAGGCGCTCGTAATAGCCCGCCCAGTAGTCCATGCGTCCTCGATAGACGTTATGGGTCAGATGGTCGATGACCTTGAAGCCACACCCCTCCGGATGTCGGTCGACGCCATCAAGGTAGACAAAGTCGATATCGTAGATCGATGAGCCCTCATCGTAACGATCAATCAGGTAAACGATCGCGCCGCCGATGCCCCGGATTGCCGGCAACTTCAGTTCCATGGGGCCACAGGGAATGTCGATAGGCTGCGCGCCCTTCTCCAGGGCCCGAGTGTAGGCTCGCGCCGCGTCCCGCACACGAAAGGCCATGCCGCAGGCACCCGGCCCGTGCTCCTCGGCATAGTAGTACGCTGGTGATCCTGGTTCGTAGTTGATGATGAAGTTGATATCCCCCTGGCGCCACAGGTCCACCGCTTTGGTTTTGTGTGTGGCGACATGGGTAAAACCCATCATCTCAAACGTGGGTTCAAGGCTGCCGCGTGTTGTCGCAGCAAATTCCACAAACTCAAAACCGTTGAGCCCCATGGGATTATCGAACAGGTCTGCCATCACACCACCTCCGGTTATTGTTTATCTGCGTGAGCACCATGATAAAGGGATTCACCAGATGCAATTTGCCTTTTTATTGCAATATATTTCCTCTTAACACAATATTCCGTCAATATATTTAGTTTATTTGAAAGATTATGCCTAAATTGGACAAGCAAGAAATCGACATACTGCGCACGCTACAGCGACGGGGACGCATGTCGAATACGGAACTGGCGGAACTCATCGGGCTTTCGGAGTCGCCCTGCCTGCGCCGCGTGCGCAATCTTGAGGAACAGGGAGTCATCCAGGGCTATCGGGCGCAGCTCGACCAACGCCTCATTGGATTACAGGTGACCGCGTTTGTGCAGGTGCAACTCGCCAAGCACGACGACGCAAAAACCCGGGCCTTTCTGGAGCGCGTGGAAGACGAGGCCCACATTGTGGAGTGCCACGCCATGAGTGGGGCCTACGACTACCTGCTGAAGGTCGTTGCCACCAGCATGGACCATTTCTCGGCCATCGCCATGGAGGGAATTCTGCGTTTTCCCGGGGTGCAGGACATTGAATCGAGCTTCAGTCTGCGCACGATCAAACAGGACGCACCACTTCCCGTCGACGGCTGAGGCATGTCCTCGTTGCCCGTCAGCGGCGCTTGCAACCGGGCAGACTGCAGAGCATCTCAAACAGCAGGTTGGCGGCGAGCAATGCCGTGTTGCCCGTGGTGTCGTACGGTGGGGAGACTTCCACCAGATCGGACCCGATGAGATTCAGCCCAAACAGCCCCCGAATCACCTCTAAACCCTGAGATGCAGTGAGGCCTGCAGGCTCCGGTGTCCCGGTTCCCGGAGCCACGGAGGGATCCAGTCCGTCAATGTCGAAGCTCAGGTACACAGGACGATCGGAACCGATCTGTGCCCGCACCTCGTCCATCAGCGGTGCCAGGGAGCGATACCAGCACTCCTCAGCCGTCACGACCCGCACGCCACGCTGGCGTGCCCAGTCAAAATCATCGGCGGCATACCCGGTCGCCCGCAGGCCGATCTGCACCATGGCGGTCGGTTCGATAAGCCCCTCTTCGATGGCGCGACGGAATATCGTGCCATGGGTTACGGACTCGCCAAACATGTGGTCATTCATATCGGCATGGGCGTCGACGTGAACCACGGCCAGCGGGCCATGAACCCGGGCCTGGGCCCGAAGTATGGGCAGCGTGATCGTGTGGTCTCCGCCCATGGCGATGGTTTTGGCTCCCGCGGCCAACAAACCGTCAAAATGCGCTTCGATGAGCGCGATGGACTTCTCCAGATTGTAGGTGTTCAGCGCCACATCACCGGTGTCGGCGACTTGAAAAGAGTCGAAGGGTGCCGCGCCCGTGGCCATGCCGTAGGGACGCACGAGTACGGACTCGGCGCGAATCTGGCGCGGGCCATAACGGGACCCAGCACGATTGCTCGTACCGCAATCCAGGGGGACGCCGACCAGCGCCACGTCCAGCCCCTGGGCCGTGGCCTGCACCGGCAGGCGGAACAGACTCGCGATACCGCCAAAGCGCGGCATCTCATTGCCCGACAACGGCTGGTTGTATTCGCTGCTCACACTTTGCTCCTCACCCGGCGCTTCTGCGTCGGCACTGGTCTGCTGATCGGAAATCAACTCAGGGTCTGCTTGACCGCCCGATCCCAACTGGCCTTACGCGTGCGCCGTTTTGCTGGACTCAGGGCCACGGCAAACTCCTGCTCTGGCTGCCACAGTCGCTTGATTTCCGCTGTACTCTTCCACAGCCCTACGCCCAGGCCAGCCAGGTAACTGGCGCCAGCGACCGTCGTCTCGATAATGCGAGGCCGAACGATGCGACGACCCAGGTAATCCGCCTGGCTCTGCATCAGCAGATTATTCGCCGCCGCACCGCCATCCACCCGCAAAGGCTTCATGCGCTTGCCCAGATCCGCTTCCATGCACTGCAAAATATCGACGTTCTGCAGCGCCATCGCGTCCAGCGTCGCCCGGGCGATGTGTGCCCGCGTGCTGCCTCGGGTAAGGCCGGTAATCACGCCTCGCGCATCGGCGGCCCAATGCGGTGCGCCAAGGCCGGTGAGCGCAGGAACAAACTCCACACCCCCGTGATCCGGCACGCTGGCTGCAAGTGCCTCGATATCGGGAGCTCGGCGGATCAGCTGCAGTCCATCGCGCAGCCACTGCACCGCGGCGCCGCAGATAAACGCGCCGCCCTCCAGGGCATAGACCGGCTCTTGTCCCTCCAGTTGCCAGGCCACCGTCGTCAGCAACCCGGACGCCGAGGCAACCTGCTCGCCACCCGTGTTCATCACAATAAAGGACCCGGTACCGAAGGTGCATTTGGCGTCACCAGGCGAGAAGCACGCCTGTCCAAACAGCGCCGCCTGCTGGTCGCCAGCCATACCGGTAATGGGAATTCCATCAGGCAAGCCACGAACTCCCCTGGTATGCCCCAACAGCGTGCTGCTGGGACGGATCTCAGGGAGGATCTGTCCGGGCACTTCGAACAACTTCAGCAGTTGCTCGTCCCAAGCACAGGACCCGAGATGCATGAGGGATGTGCGTGCGGCATTACTCACGTCCGTCGCGTGCACCGCCCCGCCGGTCAGCTTCCACAAGAGGTAGCTGTCGATGGTTCCGCCCGCGAGAGCGCCTGCCTTCAGAGCCCGACGCGCGGCAGGCACGTTCCGCAATAACCAACGAAACTTGCTTGCACTAAAGTAAGGATCCAGTACGAGCCCGGCGCGCTTGCGCACCGTCTTTTCGTGCCCGGCATCACGCAGCGCATCGGTGAAGTCCGCCGTGCGCCGACACTGCCACACAATCGCATTGTGCAGTGCCTCACCCGTGCGCCGATCCCAGAGCACCGTGGTTTCACGCTGGTTGGTAATGCCGATTGCCGCAATGTCCGACGCTTTGCAAAGCTTGCGCCGCAGTAGCCGCCCCAGTGCCTTCTGCACGGACGTCCAGATATCCTCGGGATTGTGCTCTACCCAGCCGGGCTGGGGAAAATGCTGTGCAAACTCGACGTTGACGCTGGCACAAAGCTGCCCCTGGGCGTCGACCAGGGCCACGGTGGAACCCGTGGTGCCCTGATCAATAGCGAGTACAAAATCTGCCATCAGCCGCCGAAGCCTTCAACGGCCTTGATCTCAAGGAAGTCCGTGAAACCATGGGCGCCCCACTCCCGACCATTGCCCGACTGCTTGAAGCCACCAAAGGGAATATCGAAACCACCGGAGGCACCGTTGAGATGCACGTTCCCCGCGCGAATCCGTCGGGCGACGCGACGCGCGTGTTCAATATCCTCACTCTGTACGTACCCGGCCAGGCCGTAGGGTGTGTCATTGGCCATGCGGATGGCTTCTTCTTCTGAATCGTAGGGCAGCATGGCGAGCACGGGACCAAAGATTTCTTCGCGCGCGATCGTCATGTCATTGTTGACCGCAGAGAATACGGTGGGTCGCACGAAGTAACCGCTCTCGATGCCGTCGGGCAGACCGGGGCCGCCAACGACGAGCTTCGCCCCTTCGTCGATACCCGCCTGGATCAGGCCCTGAATCTTGTTGAACTGCGCCTCGGATACGACCGGCCCCATGGTGGTATCGGCACTTGTGGGATCGCCCGGTACGACGGAGGCAGCCACGCGGGCGGCGATCTCTTCTGCCTCTGCCAGGCGGTCGCGCGGCACAAACATACGCGAAGGTGCGTTACAGGACTGCCCAGTGTTGTGCATCATGTGCAGCACACCGCGCGTAACCGCCGCTTCGAGATCGGCATCGTCCAGAATGATGTTCGGTGATTTGCCGCCGAGCTCCTGGGCAACGCGCTTTACCGTAGGTGCGGCATTCATCGCCACCTGGGTACCCGCGCGGGTAGATCCGGTGAAGGACATCATGTCGACGTCGGGGTGCTTCGACAGCGCGGCACCCACCGTGGGGCCGTCGCCATTGACCAGATTGAACACGCCCGCCGGCACACCCGCCTCGTCCATGATTTCAGCAAACACCTGGGCCGACAGTGGCGCGATCTCACTGGGCTTGAGAACCATGGTGCAACCCACGGCGAGGGCCGGCGCCACTTTGCAGGCGATCTGATTCACCGGCCAGTTCCAGGGCGTGATCAGGCCACAGACGCCGATGGGCTCTTTGACGACGCGGTGGGCGCCCAGGTCTTCCTCAAATTCATAGCTGCGCAGGACCTCGAGGGCCTTCTCAAGATGACCCTGGCCACTGTAGGCCTGGTCTGCCTCGGCAAGACTCTTGGGCGCCCCCATTTCGGTGCGGATTGCATCCGCCATATCCTGATAGCGCTTTTTGTAGGTCTCGACGACACGCTCCATGACCGCAATGCGTTCTTCTCGAGTGCTGTATCCATAGGTTTCAAACGCGGCCTTCGCCGCAGCGACCGCCTTGTCCACATCGGCCTCGCTACCCAGAGAAATGCGCGCGCAGACCGACTCGTCAGCAGGATTGATTACGTCAAGAGACTTGGGCTGTACGGGATCGACCCACTCGCCGTTGATATAGAACTTGAGGTATTCACGCATGATTTTTCTTCCTTATGACTTGGGTGTATGCGAAAAAAGGATGTCGAGTGTAGCACTCGTCGGCGCAGGTTTAAGTACCCTCTCAGGGTGCCTCTCAGGGTGCGTCACAGAGCGTATGGCAAAAAGACACCCAGCAATCACGCCCGGGCCGAAACACGCACGTAAGTTGCCAGTCCCAGGAGCTTCCACCACAATTGCGCCCCTACGATCACAATCTGAGGTACGCAGCATGAGCATGGATACCAGCAGCGAAGAAATGACCCTGTTTCGCGACATGGCCCGTCGCGCTTTTGAACAGGAAATCAGCCCACACTTCGAACAATGGGAAGAAGATCACCTGGTGCCCCGGGAGTTCTGGAACACGCTCGGCGCTGCGGGTCTGCTGTGTCCCGATGTGGATGAAGCCTACGGCGGCGCCGGCACCTCGCCCCACGTGACCCTGATGATCATGGAAGAGCTGTCACGCATGGGCTTTGGCGGCATCGCCACGGGCTACAGTATTCACTCCAATATCGTGGCCCCCTACATCAGCCGCCACGGCACCGACGCGCAGAAACAGCAATGGCTGCCAAAAATGGTATCGGGCGAAGCCTTCGGCGCCCTGGCCATGACCGAACCCGGTGCCGGCTCCGACGTGCAGGGTATTCGCACCAATGCCGTACGCGACGGCGATGAGTGGATCCTCAACGGCTCCAAAATCTTTATCACCAATGGCATCCATGCCGATGTCGTTGTGGTCGCAGCGATCACGGACCCGGGCAAAGGTGCCAAGGGCACTTCGCTGTTTCTGGTGGACACCAGCCTCAAAGGCTTTGAGAAGAGTCGCAAGATCGAGAAGATCGGCCAGCACACCTCAGATACCGCGCAACTGTTCTTTCAGGATGTGCGTCTGCCCGCTGATGCGCTGCTGGGCGAGGAGAACCGCGGCTTTGTAATCATGATGGAAGAACTGCCCCGGGAACGCCTTGGCATTGCCGCCCAGGCGCTTGGTGCCGCCGAGGGCGCCCTTGCCCTTACCATTGATTACGTCAAAGAACGCAAGGCCTTCGGACAGACCATCGGCGAATTCCAGAACACACGCTTCAAACTCGCCGACGTCAAAACTCAGATCGGTCTTAACCGGGCGCTCTATGAGCAGTGCGCCAACGAGTACGAGCGCGATGAACTCACCGCCGACAAAGCGGCCATGCTCAAGCTCGCCTCGTGTGAAATGCAATGCAGCACCATCGATGACTGTCTGCAACTGTTCGGCGGCTACGGTTACACGGTGGAGTATCCGATCTCTCGCTTCTACACGGACGCCAGAATCCAGCGCATCTACGGAGGCTCATCAGAGATTATGCGGGAGCTTGTGGCGAGAACCATGCTCGGTCGTTAACATTACTGAGGGCCGAAGCAGCGGGCATCTGGTCAGCCGCGGCTGGTACCACCAAGGCAAATGAGGTCTACTTCAGGAACGCCCATCAACCCCGAGGAAAAATCGATGTTGAACAGATCACCCAGAACCGTGTCACGACTGCGCACAGTACTTGCCGCGAGCCTGACTGCAGCCACCATCGCTACGGTACCCGTGGCGTTTTCGCACATGGATCGCGACGAGCCACTGCAATCATTCCGCCAGTCCTACTTCACCCTGGTAGCAATGAATTTCGGCCCGATAACCGCCATGCTGAAGGGCGATATGCCCTGGGATGACGCGAAGGTGCTCTCGCTTGCCGAAGACGTGAAGGCCCTGTCGACGGTGGACGTGCTGCGCGCTTTCGCACCCGGCAGCGACAAGGGCACAACCCGCGCCAAGCCCGAAATCTGGGACAACAGCGATGACTTCGCAGAAAAGTACCGCGCTTTCCAGGCCTCCGCCGACACCCTGCTCGACGCCGCAAAAAGCGGTGACAAAAGCGCCGTCGGCGCTGCGGTGAAAGAACTGGGTGGGGCCTGTAAGGCCTGCCACGACGAGTACAAGTCCAAAGACTACCTGTACTGAGACATTCCGGGCATTGCGGATACGGGATGGCGCCCTCGGGCGCCATCGCCGGTCAAAGCTGTCAACGTTGTACCTACCAGTAAAATGCGGGTGGCGGCTCGGGAGCCAGTTCCATCAGGCCCCACAGGAGCGCCGCCAATACCAGCGCGAGGATGATCGCCTTGTACAAAGGCTGTGACGGTCCCGTACCCTCACGTCCTTCAGCACGTCCAGTCAGCATGGGTTTGAGCAAGCGCTGATCGCGGCGGCGCTCGTAAAACACCACCGCCCCCACGTGAAATGCGACAAAGGCGAGAATCAGCTTGAAGATGGGCTCGTGAAGCTCTGCAAGCGCATCCGCTATCGAGCTGTCAAACACATAGTAAAACGGTCCCGTATACAGAACGTCGTCACTGTTGACCGTACCGGTCAATGCCTGCGCCAAAAGCAGCAACCAGAGCAACACCACGGACCACCCGCCCGCCGGATTGTGGCCCGGCGTGGCCGATGGAGCACCGCGCAGATAGGCCAGCACGGTGCGGGGGCCACGCAAAAAATCACGGAAACGAGCCTGGGGAGAGCCAAGAAACCCCCAGCACAGGCGAGTCAGCACCAGAACCAGCAGAGTCAGGCCAAGCCACTGGTGCACCGTGAGGTAACCCTCCTCCGCCGTCCACCAACTCGCGGGAAGTAGGAGCACGATCACCCAGTGGATAAGGCGTACGGGCCAGTCCCAAAGTACAAAACCGGGTTGTTCGCTATCACTCACGTCGCTACGCGTCCCTGAAACACCGCTCAGTCCTGCGGATACAACGGCGGTACGCCGCAGGCGTCGTCGTAAAGATATTGCCAGCCACCACGGTCCAGAAAAGCCCGGTGCCGGGGACCGGGCTGGCCCACCTCACCGCTATCGTAGGCCACATCGCCGGGATACAGCGTGGTGAAATCCCCCTTCGCTTTACCCGGAATCAACAGTGGAAGTACGCGTGGGCAGGGCGTCTCGCGCTCCCCCGCGAGGGCCTCGGCGGCGCTGGCATAGCGCGCCAGCGCACAAAGCGTAAAGTATGTCGGCGGCATCATCGGCAACTCGCCCGCCTGATTTGCCGCAAGCGCCTCTGCGGGACTGATCCACTGGTAGTCGTGAATCTCACTTCCGTCTATCTGAACCTCGGCATCCGCCGCTATCGAGCCCGCGTAGATCCAGGTGGAGAAGCGTTTTTTCTCCGCCACCGGTGTAGTCCAGTGACTCACAAGGACCATGGACTCTGGATCAGGACTGAGGCCCGCCTCTTCTTCTGCCTCCCGAGACGCGGCAAACCGTGCCGCCGCATCATCATCACCCTTGCCGCGGGCGATATCCTCATCGTCCAGCGCGCCACCGGGGAACACCCAGAACCCACCAGCGAAGGCCAGGGCCTTGTTGCGGCGGACCATCAGCAATTCAGGACCGGTATCGCCATCTCGCAATAGCGCCACGGTACTGGCGCGCCTTATGGGTACTTCAGTCACTCGTCAGCAGTTCCATCAATGCGACCACCGTGGCCTCGACACCCAGGGTGACCGACGGCTCGGGATCGATCTTGAAAAGCGGGGAATGATGCGACGGCACCGGCGCACCGCCCGCCGCTTCCTCGGCAAAGGCCTCGGGGGGCGTACCACCCACCGCAAAATAGGTACTGGGAATGTAGGGGTCGGTGGTAAAGAACGGGAAATCCTCAGCACCCATGCCCAAACGTTTCTCATCCCACAGCACATCCTCACCGAAGCGAGAGGTCCAGACACCGCGCAAATGCTCGGTCATCGCCGCATCGTTCATGGTTACCGGGACCGATTCGTCGGACACAATCACTTCGGGCAGTAGTTCATCAGGCAGGCCCGCTACCCGCCCCATGTTCTCGGCGACACGGCGAATACCGTCCAGTAACAGTTCGCGATTGGCCGGATCGTCGTTACGCACGGTCAATTGCAGGTGTGCCTTATCAGAGATGATGTTGTGCTTGGTGCCGGCATGAAAAGCGCCGACGGTGATAACGCCGGCATCGCGGGGGGCGAGCGTACGGCTCACAACCGTCTGTAGCGCCAGGACAATCTGGGAACCAAGGACCACGGGGTCAACGCCACGGTGCGGGCTGGCACCATGGGCACCGACGCCGTGCACAATAATATCGACGGTGTCGGCACCGGAGTACTGCGCTCCCGCAGCCACGCCAATCCTGCCTGTGGGAATCGTGGAGGCCACGTGGAAAGCCATGGCCTTGTCCGGTTTGCCAAAACGCTGCCACAGATCGTCTTCCATCATTTTACGGGCGCCACCGATTCGCTCCTCGGCGGGCTGCCCGATGAGCATGAGAGTACCGCTCCACTCATCCCGGCGCGCGGCCATCTGGCGCGCGGTACCCACCAGGCTGGTGATGTGCACGTCGTGGCCGCAGGCGTGCATCACGAACACCTCATTGCCATTCGGGTCGGTCTGTTTCGCCCGGGAGGCATAGGGCAGACCGCTTTTCTCCTCGACCGGCAGGCCGTCCATGTCGGCGCGCATCATGACCATGGGCCCGGGACCGTTCTCCAGCACAGCGACAATGCCTGTGCCCCCGACGTTTTCGGTCACCTCGAAGCCCGCGTCGCGAATCTCCTGCGCCAGGCGTGCGGCGGTTGCCGTCTCCATGTACGAGAGCTCGGGATTGCGATGGAAATGCAGGAACAGCTCTCCCAGGTGATCGTCATAGTCACGGTCGATAGCGTCGCGTAATTCGTCCGCGCTGACCGAACCCACTCCTCCCATCGCGATGGCCAGAGAAGAAAACACCAGCGTGCCAAGTAAGTTTCTCATTCTGTTCTCCCGTTTGATCGACCGGCAGGTCACTGCCGATTCAGAATTCATTACTATCAAGCTTGCTCGAACTTACCCTTTAGCGCTGCTAGCGTTGGGACATGGATACGTCAAAGCCCAGCTGCTGCGCGTGCTGACGCGCCGCGTCGCGAGAGGCATCGTCGCGACTACTGACCCACAGATTCGTAGAGCGGGTACCACTACGACAGAACGCGAAGACAGGACGCTCCCCATTGTCGAACAGCGCGCCCATGGCCGCGACGTCATCGCCGGGGTAGTTGAACGCATTCAGAGGATAATAGTGGTACTCCAGTCCGGCTTCCTCGGCCGCCCGCTGCATCTGCTCGGAGGATGGTTGATCAAGCGCCTCACCGTCGGGTCGATTGTTGATCACGACCTTGAACCCGGCTGCGGCGACCGACGCCATGTCTGAAGGCTGGATCTGCGCCGAGGTGGCAACGGTTTCCGTAAGACGAATGGCTCGCAGGCTGTCAGACATCCCGGTTAACTCCTGTTATTGAATGGGACCGGAAGTATACCTGCTGCGTCGCCACGGACGCAGCCAGCGCGCTGGTCACGCCAGCAGACCCGCAAGCGCATCACAGGTGAGCTTCACACCGACAACCATCAGGAACAGCGCGATCAGCCGGTAGTAAAATCGCGGATTCGATAATGACACCAGGCGTTTACCCAGCAACACACCCAGCGGCGCGAAAGGAACCAGGGCGAGCGAATACAACAGGTTTTCACCATTGAACTGCCCCAGCAGCCAGTACGGCGGCAGTTTCAGCAGATTCACAACCCAGAAGAACACACCCGCCGTACCGGCATAGACCATGGGCGGCAATCCCTTTGGCAACAGGTACATGGTCAGCGGCGGACCACCCGCGTGAATACTGAAACTGGTGAATCCCGACAAGGTCCCGAAGAACCCCGCCGCCCACCGGTTGTGCTTGCGGCCGACATGGGACAACCAGCCCAACAGAGCCTGGGCACCAAACAGGCACGCCACCAGCCCTACCAGCAGGCGCATGAAATCCTCGTTCATAGTGTCGGCCAGGAGGTAGCCCAGCATCACTCCGACAAACGCCCCCGGCAGCAGTAGACGCAGCGCCCGCGCATCAAAGTGTCCGCGATAGCTGTAGATAACAACGAGATCCATGACCACCAGAATCGGCAGCAGAATCGCCGCCGCCTGCGCCGGGGACATCATCAGCGCCATCAGGGGCACGGCGAGAATAGCTACGGCGCCGCCAAAGCCGCCCTTGGCCACACCGTAAAGCAGTACCGCGGGAATACTGACCAGATAAAACGCCGGGTCACTCAACATCCGTCAAGCCAGCAGGCGCAGCTGTGACAGCAGGTCGAGCATGCTCTCGCGCGGTGCGTCTGATACGACCAGGTTTGCACCCGTACGCTGTGCTGCACTGCGGTAGGTCTCAGCGAGATCCAGAAAGAAGCTGTCGGGTACGCGGCGGGTCTCGGCCAGCGCTTTGCGCTCGTCCATGCGATCGGCGTTCAACAGTACATCGCGATCCGGCACCCAGGCCATGAGCGCCTCGCGAAACTGCTCCTTGCTATGCTCGCGGGGACTGCCCTGCTCCCAGTCTTCGCGTCGCCAGATGCGTGAAGAATCCGGGGTGCCGACTTCATCCATGTAGATCAGCTCTCGCGAACCATCGACAGCGGGAGCCAGACCAAACTCAAACTTGGTATCAACCAGTAACTCACCCTGCTGAGCAAGAACTTCTTCGATCACCTCGAAGCCCCTGGCGAGGGCCTGCTGGCAAGCTTTCACATCGTCATCATTACGCAGCCCAAATTCCCGCCAGTAGCGTGCAATGAGTGATGGCGCCACAGGCGCATCGTCGTTCTCGGGCACGCCGTCGAGTCCTCGCATCACACCCTTCGTAGATGGCGTGAACAACAGCTCGGGCAACTTCGCGTACTGGGACAACCCATCGGGAAGCGTTACCCCGCCAACGCTGCGTTCACCCCGGCTGTAGGCCCGCCACAGCGACCCGGTGAGATAGCGCCGGGCAATCGCCTCAAAGCGCAGGGGCTGTGCCTGGCGCACGATCCACAGCATGGGATGGGGCATTTCGAGCAGGTGATGGGATTCCAGCTTTGCCCGCTCGAACGCAGAGAACCAGTGCGCCGCAATGGCATTCAGCGCCGCACCTTTGCCCGGCACACCGTCCAGTGATTCGGCGCGCCACAGGCAGTCAAATGCCGAAAGCCGGTCCGAGATCACCATGATGGCCAGATCACTGTCCGGACTGATCGCGTAACCGCGCTCCTCGATGAGTCGCCGGGAATCAGAGGGACGGAGAAAATAAACGGAGCGCACTTTGCCGCTGTGCACAGGTCTTTCGACAGCGATGGACAGATCGTCGCTGATCGTCATTACGGCGCTCGACGCGCTTTCAGTCATGAACAGATTCCTCCTGAAAACACCCGGCCCGTACCTCTTCAGGCGATGGACAGGTAGAAACTGGCGATCGCCGCACTCATCAGGTTGGCCATAAATCCGGCCAGTACCGCGCGCAATCCGAGCTTCGCGATGAGCGGTCGGCGCTCGGGAGCCAGCGTCCCCAAGCCCCCGATAAGAATCGCAATCGAAGAAAAATTGGCGAACCCGCACAGGGCAAACGAGACCACGGCCTGCGCATGGGCACTGAGCTGCGCGCGATCTTCGTAGAAGGCCCCAAAAGCAACGAATTCATTGAGCACCAGCTTTTGGCCTATGAGATTGCCCGCGACCGCGGACTCCTCCCAGGGCACCCCCAGCAGGTACGCAAGGGGACGAAACAGATTGCCCAGCAGCAGCTCAAGAGACAGGCTTTCGATACCCAGCCACCCCCCGGCCCAGGTCAGCAGGCCATTGACCAGGGCGATCAGGCCCACAAAGGCCAGCAGCATAGCGCCGATATTAACTGCCAGCGCCAGGCCATTGGCGGCTCCCGTCGCCGCCGCATCAAATACATTGACGCTGCGCTCTATGCTCAGGTGCAGGTCCTGCTCGGATTTCGGCAGCTCATCCTCCTCGGGAACCAACAGCTTGGCCATCAGCAGCCCTCCAGGGGCCGCCATAAAACTCGCCGCCAACAGATAGCGCATTTCCACACCCAGGGCGACGTAGCCAGCCAGCACCGAGCCCGCCACCGTCGCCATGCCCCCGACCATCACCGCGAACAGCTCAGAGCGCGTCATGCCGCCCACGTAGGGTTTTATCACCAGGGGCGCCTCGGTCTGACTCACAAACACATTGGCGGTCGCAGACATGGACTCCGCGGGGCTCGTGCCCAACACGGCACGCAGCGCTCCTCCGAGCACCCGGATGAGCCAGCCCATCATGCCGATGTGATAGAGCACCGCCACAAGGGCCGAAAAAAAGATGATGATGGGCAGCACATGAAAGGCAAAGACAAAGCCGACCTCATAGCGACCGATATCACCAAAGACGAAATCGATACCCGCCTGACCATAGGCGATGATGCTGTAGACTCCATTGGACAAGGACTCCAGCGCCCGCCGCCCCGCTGGAAGGTAAAGCGCCAGCCCTGCGATACCCGCCTGCAGAAAAAATGCGCCACCCACGGTGCGCAGGGACACGGCGCGGCGATTCAGGGACAGGCCCCAAGCGACAACCAGCAGCAACACCATCGCCAGCAACGAGAGTAGCGTAATCACGTGTCAGCCCCGTGCTGGCCCAATACCATGGTGCGCACCACATCCAGGGCCACGCGGTTTCGTCCGCCCCGTGTGATCACCATATCGGCGTGGCGTGAACTTGGCGCGATAAACTCCTGGTACATGGGCCGCACGGTCGCCTCATACTGTTTGATGACGCTCTCCAGCGTGCGACCCCGCTCGCGGACATCGCGCTGAATACGCCGCAGCAGGCAGACATCCAGCGCCGTGTCCATGTAAAAGCGCATATCGAACGCCTCGCGCAGGGCCTTGTTGGTCAGCAGCAGAATCCCCTCCACCACAATTACCCGCGCCGGCTCCACCGTCACCGTGCGGTCGCTACGCGTGTGTTGGGCGTAGTCGTATACCGGGACCTCAATGGGCTCTCCTGAGCGCAGGCGGTTGAGTTGCTCCGCCAGCAGATCCTGTTCTATCGCCTGGGGATGGTCGTAGTTCACCACCTCGCGCTCCGCGAAGCTCAGGTGGGTCTGGTCACGGTAATAGGCATCTTCCTTGATCAGTGCCAGGGGCAACCCCGGCGCTTCGCCACGAAGTTCCTCACACAAAGTCTGTGCGAAGAGGCTCTTACCAGACCCCGAGGGTCCCGCGATGGCGATAATGGTGGGCGCGGACATCGGTTTAGGTCAGCGCGCGGATGCCGACCGCGTCGCGCACCTTCGCCATCAATGGAACACTGTATTCCCGGGCGCGCCCGGCACCTGCGCGCAGCACGGACTCGATGTGACCCGGGTCCGCCATCAGACGCTCATACTCCTGCCGGGGCCCCTGTAGTTCGTCGTTTATGCGCTCAAAAAGCTGCTTTTTGGCCTCGCCCCAGGCGATGCCCTCCGCAAAGGCATTGCGCATGTACGCCACGCCGTCGGCATCCGCAAAGGCACACCACAGTTGGAACACGGTCGACGAATCGGGGTCCTTGGGCTCGCCGGGCTCCAGTAGATTCGTGCGCACCTTGTTCACCGCCTTGCGCAGGCGCTTCTCAGTATCAAACAGGGGGATCGTATTGTTGTAGCTCTTGCTCATCTTGCGCCCGTCCAGCCCCTGCAACACGGCGGCGTCATCGTCCACAACCGCTTCGGGCAGCACGAACAGCTCCGCAAAGTTGTGATTAAAGCGCTGGGCGATATCGCGGGCCATCTCGACATGCTGGATCTGGTCGCGGCCGACGGGAATATCGTGGGCCCGAAACATGAGAATATCGGCGGCCATTAGTACGGGATAGCTGAACAGCCCCATCGTTACGGCGAAGTCGGGGTCTTCCCCCGCCTCTTCGTTAGCCTGTACGGCGGCCTTGTAGGCATGGGCTCGGTTCATGAGTCCCTTTGCCGCACTGCAGTTCAGGATCCAGGTCAGCTCGGGGATTTCCGGAATATCAGACTGACGGTAGAACACCGATTTCTGCGTATCCAGACCAAGCGCCAGCCAGGTCGCCGCGATCTCGAGCGTCGAGCGCTGCACCTGATCCGGGTCCGAACATTTGATCAGCGCGTGGTAGTCCGCCAGAAAAAAGAATGACTCCCGCTCCCCCGCTGCTGCGGCCGCGATAGCCGGGCGAATCGCTCCCACATAGTTGCCCAGGTGCGGCGTTCCCGTCGTGGTGATTCCGGTGAGAACGCGACGCGGCGCTTCTGCGCTGTACTCCATTGTTGGTCCTTGTGCTCTGAGGTGATGTTTGGATGGATGGGAACGTCTACGGCTGACTCAGTTTCCGGAATTGAGGGGCGGTCCGGCAATGGAAAAATACGCGGTCAGAATCTGCTGCAGTGTCCAGCCATCGCGACTTCCCGCCAGTTCCCGAATCGAATGCATGCCAAACGTGGGCACACCCACGTCCAGCGTGGTCACGCCAAGTTCCCCGGCAGTGATGGGTCCGATGGTGCTGCCACAGGCCATGTCCGAGCGCATGACAAAACTCTGCACCGGCAGATCCAGGTCGCGGGCCAGCAGTCGGAAGAGCGCCATGCCATCACTCGAACTGGCATAACGCTGGCTCGCATTCACTTTGATGACGGGACCGGCATTGAGCACCGGTCCGTGCTTTGCGTCATGCTTGTCAGCGTAGTTTGGATGCACACCATGAGCGTTATCGGCGCTGATCATCATGGACCGGCGCATCAACTCCGCCATCGAATCACCCGGCTGCAGCAGGCCCTGAATGAAGTGGCGCAACATGGGCCCCTGCGCGCCGGAAGCCGACAGGGAACCGACTTCTTCGTGGTCATTGCAGACCAGCAGGCTCCACCCCGGTTCGCTGGTCTGCAGCATTGCCTGCAGGCCGATATAGCACGACAGAAGATTATCGAGCCTAGCCGAGGCGAGAAATTCCTGATCCAGGCCGACGAGCGCTGGCCCCTGCGTATCGTAAAAACACAGCTCGAAATCCAGCACCTCTACAGGCTCGGATACCGCGCCTTCGCGTTGCAGTTGCTGCGCCAGCAGTTGACGCAGGTCCAGATCGTCACCATCGGCTGCCGTTGCGAGAATCGGTGCCATCTGGGTCTGGGCGTTCACGCTACGATTACTGTTGGCTTCCCGATCCAGATGTATCGCCAGGCTTGGGATGACAGCGATGGGATCCCGAAAATCAACGAGCGCCGTAGCCACCCCACCATCGGGATGGGCATAGCTCACGCGCCCGGCCAACGACAGATCGCGATCAAACCAGGGATTGAGCAATGCGCCGCCATAGACCTGCACACCCAGTTGTTGATAACCGCTGGCTTTCAGTTCCGGTGTCGGTTTAACCATCAGGCAGGGGCTATCGGTGTGTGCACCGACCATGCGCAAACCGTCGGACATCAACGGATTTTTACCGGGGCGAAGCGCGATCACACTGCCGCCCTGACGGACCACCACTCCGGGCCCACCGGGCTCTGGCGACCGCTCTGCAGCGTTGACAAAGCCCGCGTCGAGGCAGGCCCGTTCCAGCGATCGCGCCGCATGAAACGGCGTGGTCGCTTCGCCGAGGAACGCCAGCAGCCCCTCATTGAATTGTTGCATGTTCATTTAGCTTCTCTCTTGCTGATGGCGCAGGCGGGCGAACAGACTGCTTGTGTCCCAGCGACCGCCACCCATTTGCTGTACGTCGGCATAGTAGCTGTCCACCAGTTCTGCGAGGGGTAGTGACACCCCCAGGCGCTTCGACTCGTCAGCCACAATACCGAGATCCTTGCGCATCCAGTCTACGGCGAAACCGTGCTCGTACTCACCCGCCAGCATGGTCAGATAGCGGTTCTCCATCTGCCACGACTGTGCGGCTCCCTGACTGATCACTTCGATCACGTCCGCCGTGTCGAGCCCCGCCGCTTCCGAGAACAGCATGGCTTCAGACAGGCCCTGCACAACCCCCGCGATGCAGATCTGATTCACCATCTTCGCCAATTGCCCGGAGCCCGCCGGACCGAGGCGGCGAACGCAGCGTGCGTAGGCCTGCAACACGGGCTCCGCATGCTGGAAGGCCTGTTCGTCTCCACCACACATAATGGTGAGAGCCCCGCCTTCGGCACCGGCCTGACCGCCACTCACCGGCGCGTCGACAAAACCTACGCCCTTCGCTTCACAGCGGGCAGCCATATCCCGGGCCAGTTCAGCCGATGCCGTGGTGTGATCCACCAGCAGCGCGCCCGGCTCAATGCCCTGCAGCACCCCGCCATCCCCCGTGAGCACCTCGCGGACATCATCGTCGTTGCCGACGCACACGGCAACGACCGCGGCGCCGGCGACTGCGGCTGCCGGCGTGGAGGCACTGCGGCCGCCAAATTCCTCGCACCACGCGGCGGCCCGCGCGGGTGTACGGTTGAACACCGTGACATCATAGCCGGCGGCAACAAGATGGCCTGCCATGGGGTAACCCATCACGCCAAGGCCGATAAAAGCGACTTTCATCAATAAGGTCCTTCCAAAGCGTTCAACTCCACCACAGCCCTGCCAGCAGCAGTCCCAGCAGCAGGCGGTAGACAACAAAGGGCATCATGCCCAGGCGCTCCACCAGCGCCAGAAACAGGGCGATACAAAGATACGCACTGACGGCCGCCACACTGGCACCAAGCACCAACTGTCCCCAGGCCACGGGCTCAGTGGCCTCTATCAGATCGACGGTTTTCAGCAACGCAGCACCGGCAATGATGGGGATCGAGAGCAGAAACGAGAATCGTGCGGCGGCCTCACGTGACAATCCAAGCAACAGACCGGCGGTAATCGTAATACCGGAGCGGGAGGTACCCGGAACCGGGGCAATGGCCTGGGCACAGCCAATGAACAGTGCGGCGCCGAGGGAATTCACGCCGTTAACCCCTGTGCTTGCGCGACGGTCCGCGATGGCAAGTAGCAGCGCAAAGAATACCGTCGTGCAGATCACCACGGGCACGGTACGCAATTGATCCATGACATTATTCAGCAACAACCCCGACAGAACCGCCGGCACCGTCGCGACCGCGAGAAACAGGACTTCGCGACCTTCATCGTTCCATTGACGCTGCTCCAGAGCATGGCCACAACCAATGGTCAGGCGAAGCAGCTCTCGGCGAAAATAGAGCAGCACCGCCAGCAGCGTGCCAAAGTGCACGGCTACATCAAACGCCAGCCCCTGATCGGCCCAGCCCAGCAGCAGCGTCGGCAACAGAAGATGGGCCGAGCTCGAAATGGGCAGGAATTCCGTCAGCCCCTGAATCAGCGCCAGAACGATGGCCTGCCAGTGCTCGATCATGCTCGCTTGCCCTGTTCAGCGAGGGTTTTCCAGCCGACCTTCTGTTGCACGTAGTCGGGAAGCACCTGCCCTGCCTGCTCGACCTCGCCCCGAGCAAGTCGTTGCGCAGCGGGCGCGAGCATATCCTGTGCCTCGGGCAGTAGCTGCGCCCACGCGTCGGGGCCCAACTCCCAGTCCCCGGGCATGGCACTACGGTACGCCAGCCCACTGCCGATCACCCGCACCGGCAGATCACCCAGTGATACCGCCTCGGGGGGCAATTCCAGATCCGCCGCCGCAACAATCACCGGTGCGCCCAGTGCAGCCAGATGAGTGCCATCCACATGAAAAAACGTCGCGTAAAGCTGGTCGATGCGCGCGTCAATGGTACTGAGATAGATGGCGGGAGAAGCGGTATTGTTATGGCGCAGGTACGTTCGAAGCTGCGTCTCCAGCGTGGACAGGCCGATCGCGGGAATGCCCAGGCTGTAGGCCAGCCCCTGGGCCGCACTGGCGGCGATGCGCAAACCGGTGAACGAGCCCGGTCCCTTGCCATAGACAACGGCATCCAGGCCAAGGGATCCCAGGGGACGACCAGCGCAGAGTTCGTCGATGGCCGAAAAGAGCAGTTGTTGATGACGGCGCGGCATGACCCTGTGTTGCGCCACCAGCGCACCGTCAACCTGCAAAGCCAGGCTGAGCGCGTCGGTGGCAGTGTCGATGGCCAGCAGATTCTTCAAGGGTGGGACCCGGCGTAAAAGACCGGAATTATCCCATACAATGCTCCTGCGATCAGTTGGACAAACGATTATGGACACCGACGAGGATGTCGAAGGCCTGATACTCTGCGGCGGTTACGGGTCCCGCATGGGCGGCGAAGAGAAAGGCCTGCGGGAGTTTCGTGGCAGGCCGGCGGTCACCATCGCAGCCGCAATCCTCGCCCCGCTGTGTCGCGTCGTGCACATCAGTGCCAACCGAGACCTCGAGGCCTACCGGGCCCTCGACCTCGGACCCGTACGACGGGATCTTCGCGACGGGTTTCAGGGTCCCCTGGCCGGCCTGGAACAACTTGTACCGCACGTAAAGAGCGACGCTCTGCTGCTGTTGCCCTGTGACATGCCACTGCTGTCTGGCGAAGTGCCCACGAAACTACTGAGTGTTTTGCACAGCGAAGCTGAACTGCAGCTCACGTATGCCCGCGGAAACGGACGCGATCACTTTCTCTGCGCTGCACTGCGCCGCTCGGCTCTGCAAGAACTCAGCGCATTTCTCGATGAAGGTCACCGCGCCGTGCGGGCCTGGTATGCAACGCTGGCACACCGCGCCGTCGATTTTTCACCACCCGCCAGCCTCGGGCTGCGCAACTTCAATCATCCCCAAGATTGGATATCCTGACGAAAAACGGGGGCCTCAGCCCCCGTTCGTCCTGCCTGCGTGAGCTTCAGGCGCCGCCCAGCGCTTCGAGCACCTGAGCGCGAATCGCCTGCACATCACCCACGCCTGCGATACGGTGGTATGCGGGCGCACTGTCGCCCTCCATAGAGCCGTAGAAATCCACCAGAGGACGGGTCTGTTCCTGATAGACCGCCAGACGCTTGCGAATGGTTTCTTCGCGATCATCGTCGCGCTGCACCAGCGCCTCTCCGGTCACATCATCCAGTCCTTCGACCTTCGGCGGATTGTGCTGTACGTGGTAGACACGGCCAGACCCCGGGTGAACACGCCGACCGCTCAGTCGCGTGACGATTTCTTCGTCATCTACCGCGATCTCGACGACGTGATCGATGGCTACACCGGCATCGACCATGGCCTCAGCCTGGGGAATCGTCCGGGGAAAACCGTCAAACAGGAATCCACCGGCGCAATCCGCCTCGGCAATACGCTCTTTGACCAGGCCGATGATAATGTCGTCGGACACCAGACCACCGGAATCCATGATGGACTTCGCCTGTTTACCGAGTTCCGTTCCGGCCTTTACCGCCGCGCGTAGCATATCGCCTGTGGAAATCTGCGGAATGCCAAAGGCCTCCGTAATGAACTGAGCCTGGGTACCCTTACCCGCTCCCGGAGCACCGAGCAAAATAAGTCGCATGAATTCCCTCGTATTCTTCTGAAATTAGCCGATCCCCACCCATGGCTGGATTGACCGGCCGGACACCATACCTAGAGCACCTGCGCCATACAAGCAGCCCTTGGTCGAATGTGAGACACCGTTGATCTGGCTCAGCGTTCTGCCTTGGCACGCTCCCAGAGCGCATCCAGGGCCTGCTCGTCGAGCTCCTCCAGTGCCGCTCCCGAGGAACGGGCGAGCTGCTCCATCGTACGAAAGCGCGTCTCGAACTTGCTGCTGGAACGGCGCAGGGCCGACTCGGCATCCAGTTTCAGATGCCGGGCAAGATTCACCAGGGTGAAGAGCACGTCGCCCAGCTCCTCCTCCACCGCCCCGGGATCCGCTATTTCGAGGGCCTCGCGCAATTCCCGGACTTCTTCATCCAGCTTGGCCAGCACCGGGCTCGCCTCGGGCCAGTCAAAACCGACGCGAGCGGCGCGCTTTTGCAACTTCTGCGCCCGGGGCAGCGCCGGAAGACTCACAGGCACATCGTCCAACGCGCCATGTTGTGCTCGCCCGGCGCGTTCGCTGGCCTTGATCGCTTCCCAGCGTTCCTTTACTTCGCCAGTATCAGTGCGTCGCTCGACGATGCCTTCGATAGCGCCGTCGGCAAACACGTGGGGGTGGCGACGCAACAGCTTGGCGCACAATGACTGCACTACGGAAGAAAAATCAAAGCGGCCCTGTTCGCGCCCAAGCTGGGCATAGAAAACCACCTGAAAGAGCACGTCACCCAACTCGTCGGCCACGTGCTCGTAATCGCCGGCCTCAATCGCCGCGGCGAGTTCGTAGCACTCTTCGAGCGTAGAGGGCACGATGCTCTGAAAATCCTGGGCAAGATCCCAGGGACAGCCGTGCTCTGGATCACGCAGGCGCTCCATGATGCGCAGCAGATCGACAAGGGTGTAATTAGTATCGGACATGGAACGGTCCCTACAGGGCCAGGGCGCTCAACTACTCAGGCGCTGGGCAGATATGACGTTCTTCAGACGATTCAGGCGTTCCAACAGCTTCGAGAGTGAGCTGAGATCACCCACCTCCACCGTCAGGCGCATGGTGGCCGCATGGGTCTTGCGATTGGTCGACGTCTGAATCGCAAGCACATTGATATGGGCATTCGCGAACATGGACGTCACATCGCGAAGCAGACCCTGGCGATCATAGGCCTCAATGGCAAGATCCACTTCGAAGCGTTCGCCTTCGGCCACGCCCCATTCCACGTCGATGACGCGCTCGGGGGATTGTTCGGACAACTGCAGCAGGCGGGCGCAGTCGGCGCGATGAATACTCACGCCCCGTCCCTGGGTGATAAAGCCGGTGATCAGGTCACCGGGAACCGGCTTGCAGCAGCCCGCCATATTGGTCAGCAGGTTACCGACGCCCTGTACTTCGACCGCCGTGCCGCGGGCAGAGCCCGTGCCCCGCGTTACGCGCAGCTCCGGCTGCGGCTTGTCCCCGATGAGGGACTCCGCCGCCTTCACCACCTGGCCGGCGCTGAGGTCCCCCGCACCAACGGCGACGTAGAGATCGTCAACGGTCTCCTGATCCAGCTCGGCGGCGATGCGCTTGTAGTCCAGACTGGTCAGGGCCAGGCGACGGAATTCCCGGTCCAGCAACTGACGCCCCGCCTCCATGTTGTCTTCACGGGCCTGGCTGCGGAACCAGGCCCGGACCTTGGTCCGCGCCCGCGCCGTGTTCAGGTATCCCATACCCGACTGCAACCAGTCGCGACGGGGCTGTCCCTCGCGGGCCGTAAGAATTTCCACGCGGTCGCCGGTCTGCAGCATATGCGTGAGCGGTACGATCTGTCCGTTGACCTTGGCACCGCGACAGCGGTGACCCACCTCGGTGTGCACGTGGTAGGCAAAGTCCAGGGGTGTCGCACCACTGGCCAGATTCACCACATCACCGCGCGGTGTGAACACGTAAACGCGATCCTGAACCAGCTGAAAATCGCTGGCATCTCCCACATCAAGGGCATCCCCGCTGTCTTCGTGCCAGTCAAGCACTTGACGCAGCCAATTGATCTTTTCTTCGTAGGTAGAGGCTCCGCCGCGCTGGGAGTCGGATCCCTTGTAACGCCAGTGGGCGCACACGCCCAGCTCGGCCTCTTCATGCATCGCTTCAGTGCGAATCTGCACTTCGAGAATTTTGCCCTCGGGGCCAATCACTGCGGTGTGCAGGGACCGGTATCCGTTTTCTTTGGGGTTGGCGATGTAATCGTCGAATTCGTTGGGAATATTGCGCCACAGACCGTGCACCAGACCCAGCGTGGCATAACAGTCCTTGACCTCCGGCACGAGAATGCGGATAGCCCTGATGTCATAGACCTGGGAAAAGCCAATGCCCTTGCGCTGCATTTTTCGCCAGATGCTGTAGATGTGCTTCGCGCGCCCACTGATCTGAAAGTCGATGCCGGCGGTCTTGAGCACACCACTGAGCTGATTACTGACCCGGGCAATGAAGCGATCCCGCTCCAGCCGCTTGCCGTCGAGCAGTCGCGCGATGCGCATGTAGGAATCGTTGTAGAGGTATCGGAACGACAGATCCTCGAGCTCCCATTTCAGGTGACCAATACCCAGACGATGGGCCAGCGGCGCGTAAACATAAAAGACATCACGGGCCACGACCTCCCGGCGCTCTTCGTCTTTCTTGACCGCTCTGAGGGCACAGGTTCGCTCCGCCAGCTTAATCAGGGCGACGCGCACATCATCCACCAGATCCACCAGCATCTTGCGAATGTTGTCGCGCTGCGCCTCTGCCTGCCCCAATACCACTTCGCTTTCGGGGTTACGCAGGTCTGCAATGCTGGCCATGCGCAGCACCGCTTCGATCAGCAGCGCCACCCGGGGAGCCCCCAGCGCTTCGATATCTGTCAGCGAGAGACGCTCCTCGCGCACGGCCCGGTACAACAGCCCCGCAATAAGACAGTCAATGCCTACGCGCAGCTCCGCGAGAATCTGGGCAGTCTCGACCCCCGCCCACTCACAGTCTGCCTCCTGCGCCCAGTCCCGCAAGTCGCGGCCGGGTCTGGATGAGCTGCCGCGCAGGATTTCGAGGGCTTTGGCCAGACGTCCGGTGTCCTCCTCACTGAGGGGAACGTGAAGTGAAAGCTGTGCGAGCCAGGCCGCCTCATCAAGTACGCCCTGTTCGTCGCGATAGCGCTGTTCTCGGACCTGTACCATGAGTCAGGGAGCGTCGAACACGCCGGTAGAGAGGTAGCGATCGCCGCGATCACAAATGATCGCCACAATCGTGGCATTCTCGACGTCGGCGCTCACACGCAGGGCGCCGGCAACGGCCCCACCAGCCGATACACCGCAGAAAATACCCTCTTGTCGCGCGAGATCGCGCATGGTTTTTTCGGCTTCGTCCTGGCTGATATCAAACACGCGATCCACCCTTGCCGGCTCGAAAATGCTTGGCAGGTACGCCTCGGGCCAGCGACGAATTCCTGGAATGCTCGCGCCTTCTGTGGGTTGCAGTCCGACGATCTCAATGGCCGGGTTGCGAGTTTTGAGATAGGCGGAGCAGCCCATGATCGTTCCCGTCGTACCCATCGAGCTGACAAAATGCGTCACCTGACCTCCGGTCTGGTCCCAGATTTCCGGGCCCGTGGTGCGATAGTGCGCCAGGGGATTGTCCGGATTGGCGAACTGGTCCAGCACCCGTCCCTCGCCACGCGCCGCCATGGCCTCGGCGAGATCCCGAGCACCCTCCATACCTTCTTCAGCGGTGACTTCGATCAGCTCGGCACCATAGGCGCGCATGGCCTGTTTGCGCTCACTGCTTGCGCTCGCCGGCATGATAAGGCGCATACGGTAACCCCGGATCGCCGCCGCCATCGCCAGCGCGATGCCCGTATTGCCACTGGTCGCCTCGATGATGGTATCGCCGGGAGTGATGTCGCCTCGCGCCTCAGCCTCGGCGATCATGCTCATCGCGGGGCGGTCCTTGACCGAGCCCGCCGGGTTGTTGCCTTCGAGCTTGGCAAGAATCGTATTCGAAGTATTCCCGGGAAGCCGCTGCAGACGCACCAGCGGCGTCGCTCCGATGCAGGCTTCGATAGTGGGATAGTCAGGCATTACATGCTCCTTCGTTTCCCCGTACTAGCGGGTACTCGTACAGGGGTCGCCACCTTATGCCAGCAGTACCGCGAATGCCACCGCATAGGCTCGCTCGTCCGACAGGGTCAGCAGCACCCGGGATGCACCGCGACGCTGCGCCAGCGCCCTCGCCCGGTGCGTGAGGTGCACCACGGGAGCGCCATTGCCATCGCTTTGTACTTCCATATCCTGCCAGCTGAGACTGCCACCGATGCCGGTACCGAGGCATTTTGCGATCGCCTCCTTGGCCGCAAACCGTTTGGCCAGATAGCGCCAGGGCAGGTTTTGCCCGGCCATGATCGTGCGTTCCGCAGGGGTCAATACCCGTTCGGCAAAACGCGTTCCGTGGCGATCCAGCGCGGCCTGCACGCGGTCAATCTCAACAAGATCCGTGCCAATGGCGACAACACTCATGATGCCGCGACCCTCCCTCTCCAGGAGCGAAACATTTCACGGCTACGCAGGGGACGCGGACCCAGATGCGGATGCAACAATACCCGTACCAGGCGCTTGGCCACCGGAGCAACGCTGCCCTCGAAGCGGCCGGAGGCGACCGCGAGCAATGCTTCACCGGAAAACCGGTCGCTGCCATCACCGTGCTCCCGCACCTCTTCTGCCACGTAAAAGCCCTGCTCCGGAACCAGACGATAGTGATAATCACCGCGCAGGGGGACCCCACTGCCAGCCTCGCGAGTAAAGTCCACAGCGTAGCCAAGCTCGCGCAGCAGTTCGAACTCAAAACTGCGCAGGATGGGTTCAACATCGCCAGGCCCGCGATCTGATAGTTCACCCAACGCTGATCCGTAGGCCGTGAAGAGTGATGACTGAGCCTGTCCGCGCTCCAGCAGCCTGAGTAACAGTTCATTGAGATAGAAGCCGCTCAGGAGCGCCTCACCGACCAATGGAGGTAAAGCGCCAGCACCCTCGACACCGGTTAGCGCCGGAAGCTCACCGCGACCGCTGTAGCTCACCAGAAGTGGCTGAAAAGGCTGCAGCAATGCGCTGAGCGCACCGCCACGGCGGCGCCGGGCCATGCCCCTGGCCAGCACCGCCATACGGCCTTGCTCGGCACAGAAGAGTTCGGCGACCTCGGTATTGTCACGAAAGGGGCGGCGGTGCAGCAGATAGGCCGGTTGCAGGTGTACGCGCACTGCGCCTCACTTCCCGTCGTCGTAGCCCAGACTGCGCAGGGCGCGCTCGTCGTCTGCCCAGCCGGCGCGAACCTTCACCCACAGATTCAGCATGACCTTGCGTTCCAACATTCGCTCGAGGTCCTGGCGTGCTTCACTGCCAATCTGCCGGAGGCGACTACCACCCTGACCGATGAGAATGCCTTTCTGTCCCTTGCGCTCGACCAGTATGAGGGCCGAAATATGCACGACCGCTTCTTTATCATCGTACTCTTCGATTTCTACTGTCGTGGCATAGGGAAGCTCATCCCCCAACTGGCGTGTAATCTTTTCGCGCACAATTTCTGCCACGATAAACCGCATGCTGCGATCCGTGAGCTCATCGTCGGCAAACAGATAGGGGCCTTCAGGCAGGCGGGCCGTGATTTCCTTTTCAAGCACCTCCAGCTTCTGGTCGCGCAGCGCCGAGAGCGGCACGATGGCTGCGAAGTCGCCCCGCTCCGACAACGACTGGAGCACCGGCAGGATCTGGTTGGGATTCTGTTCCAGGTCGACCTTGTTCACGGCCAGAATGACCGGCACCCCCGCCGCTTTCACGCCGCTGAGCACTCGCTCGTCGTCATCCCGCCACTCGCCCCGATCCACCACCATCACGATCAGGTCCACGCCATTCATGACCGAACCTGCGGCACGATTCATGAAACGATTGAGGGCCCGTTCGCCGTCGCCATGAATACCGGGCGTATCGACGAACAGCATCTGCGCGGAGTCGGTGGTCTTGATACCAAGAATCTGGTGGCGAGTCGTTTGGGGTTTGCGGGAGGTGATCGACAGCTTCTGCCCGAGCAGGTGATTAAGCAGCGTCGATTTGCCCACGTTGGGACGACCAACAATGGCAATGTAACCGCAACGTTGTTCCGTCATACCCCTGTACCTACCTTGCGCAAGCTTCAGCCCTGGCCGAGGCTTTGCAAAACCAAACCTGCCGCGGCCTGCTCCGCCGCACGGCGACTGCGACCCTCAGCTTCGGCCCGCTCCGTACCATCTTCGAGTTCGCAGGCCACGCGAAAACTCCGATTGTGATCCTCGCCCCAGGCATCTACCAGACGATAGTGCGGCAATGGCCGATGGCGTCCCTGCAGGTACTCCTGAAGACGGGTTTTGGGATCCTTGCGTACCTGGTCCAGGCTCAAACTGTCCAGGCGCTCGCCAAAGATACGAAAGATCGCCTGGCGGCATGCTTCGACGCCCTGGTCCAGAACGATGGCACCCAGCAGCGCCTCCAGCGTGTCGGCAAGTACCGATGAGCGTTGCCGCACACCACTGTGGTTCTGTCCGGCGCCGACCAGCAGATGGTCCGCCAGCTCGATCTCTGCGGCGAGTTTCGCCAGCGCACTGCCCTTCACCAGCGACACACGCAACCGACTGAGTTGCCCCTCGTCGGCCTCGGGAAAACGCTCGTAGAGCGCCTCGCTGATCACGTAATCAAGCACCGCATCACCCAGAAATTCCAGGCGCTCGTTGTTTTCGCTACCGACGCTGCGGTGGGACAGAGCCTGCCTGAGCAAGGCGTCCTTTTGCAGGCGGCAGCCGAAATGCGCTTCAAGCCACCGTTGCGCGTTCACGGCTCAGTCGCTGCGACGCTCGCCCGCGATGAACTCAAGATCGTCGTAGCGGACCACAGCGTCTATCCGCCACACCAGGGGAATGCGGTCTTCGAAATTGGCGTTGATGTAGATGTCACCCTCGCGGCGGGTAATCTCCACATCGCGGTAGTGTATGCGCCGAATCTGGTTGGTGTTGAAGTAGTCCGCCAGCTTGCGCCGTAGTGAAGAGATGTTGTCTTCGTCTTCGTTAAACTCTTCCGCCACCCGCGCCACCGTGTCACGAATCGACAGATACTCGATATAGCCGGGGGCGATCTTGATGCCTGACATCACAAAGAAGCCGATCATCACGGCGATGGCGAGCATGGCAAGAATGCCCATGCCACGCTGATGCTTGAGAGATTTCATGTGCTTCCTTCTCCGTTAGCAGCGGTATTCAGTTGATGGCACCCACGCGGTCGAAGCTCGGAATGCTGAACAGCGAATCCCAGTGCATCCAGATCGCGAAGGCCTTACCCACTATATCCCGTTCGCTCACCTGCCCCCAAACACGGCTGTCGGAACTGTTGTCCCGATTGTCACCCATCATGAAGTAGTGTCCCGGCTTCACGGTTACAGTGAAATCACGACTCGGTCGCATCAGGTCCACCTGTTGCAGGTGATTCTGCTCTCCGAGCTGCGCCATGCCTACCTGATAACGACTCTGGCCCTCTGGCATCACGGCCAAGGGCTCGAAAGGCACGTGCTCGCCGTTCACGTACAAGCGTTTACTGCGATAACTGACCACGTCACCGGGCAGGCCGATGACCCGCTTGATGTAGTAGGTTTTGTTCATATGGGGCGGGAAGAACACCATCACGTCGCCGCGCTCGGGCTCGTTCAGATTCAGTACCTTGGTGCGCAGCACGGGCAGGCGAATACCGTAGGTGAATTTGTTCACCAGAATATAATCCCCCACCTCCAGCGTCGGCACCATGGACGAGGATGGAATCTGGAATGGCTCCGCGATAAAACTGCGCAAAACGAAGACCACCGCCAGCACGGGAAAAAACGAGCGGGAGTACTCCACGAGTGTGGGTTCGCGCGGTAGCTCTTCGGCCAACCGCAGAAAGTTCTTGGCGTCCTCGCTACCCTCGTCACTCCACCCAGGATACTGCGCAGCAAGGGCGTCAAAACGGCGGCGGCGCGCCGGCGCCAGAAAGAGTCGGTCTCCCAGCCAGATAAGCCCGGTACCAAACACCAGCAGGACCAGGATCAGGGGAAAATCAAGGGACACAAACGACCTCCAGTGGTCTGTCGGCGAGCCGCCCCGGGGGATGCTCGCGAATCAATCGTGTGCTGGCGCAGCAGATGGTCATCCCGCTAGCTTACTCCACCTTGAGCACGGCCAAAAACGCCGACTGGGGAATCTCGACGCGCCCCACCTGTTTCATGCGTTTCTTACCGGCTTTCTGTTTTTCGAGGAGCTTGCGCTTGCGCGTCGCATCGCCGCCATAACATTTGGCGGTCACGTTCTTGCGCAGGGCTTTGACAGTTTGGCGGGCGACGATCTTGCCGCCCACAGCGGCCTGGATCGCCACGTCGAACATCTGGCGGGGAATCAGTTCTTTCATCTTCTCGGTGAGCTGGCGTCCGCGATGCTGCACGTGATCCCGGTGTACGATGATCGCCAGGGCATCCACCCGATCGCCGTTGATGAGCACATCCAGGCGGGACAGGTTGGCTTTTTCAAAGCGATCAAAGCCGTAGTCCAGCGACGCGTAGCCCCGGCTGACGGACTTCAGACGATCAAAGAAATCCAGCACCACGTCGGCCATGGGGATGTCGTAGACAAGCGAGACCTGCGACCCGAGGAACTGCATGTCCCGCTGTTCACCGCGCTTGTCCACACACAGGCTGATCACGTTGCCCAGATAATCCTGGGGCACGAGGATGTTGCAGCGGGCGATGGGCTCGCGCATCTCTTCGATTTCGCCGACATCGGGCAGCGCCGAAGGATTGTCCACGCTCACGACATCGCCGTTCTTTTTGACCACCTCGTACACAACGGTAGGCGCGGTGGTGATCAGATCCAGATCATATTCGCGCTCAAGACGCTCCTGAATGATCTCCATGTGCAGCATGCCAAGAAAGCCGCAACGAAAGCCGAACCCCAGCGCGTCCGACGTCTCGGGCTCGTAAAACAGCGACGCGTCGTTGAGCGTGAGCTTGGCCAGCGCTTCGCGAAAATCCTCGTAGTCGTCGGACGAGACCGTGAAGATGCCCGCATAGACCTGGGGTTTGACGGTCTTGAAGCCCGGCAGCGATGGCACCTCGGGCTGATTCGCATGGACCAGCGTATCGCCGACCGGCGCTCCCTGAATGTCTTTGATACCGGCGATGACATAACCCACTTCACCGGCCTGCAGGCACTCGCGCTGCTCGCGTTTGGGGGTGAAGATGCCGACGCCATCCACCTGATGCTGCTTGCCCGTGGCCTTGGTGATGATACGGTCGCGGCGACGCAACACTCCCTGCTTGACGCGCACCAGTGACACCACGCCCAGATAGTTGTCGAACCAGCTGTCGATGATCAGGGCCTGCAGTGGTGCCTCCCGGTCCCCTTCGGGGGGTGGGATATGTTCGACCAGGTATTCCAGGGCGTCCTCGATGCCGAGACCGGATTTGGCGCTGACCAGACAGGCCTCCGTCGCATCGATGCCGATGATCTCTTCGATCTCCTGCCGCACGCGATCGGGGTCTGCCTGCGGCAGATCCATCTTGTTCAGGATCGGCAGCACTTCAAGACCCTGT
Organism: Gammaproteobacteria bacterium; assembly: GCA_030433415.1. Taxonomy (GTDB): domain Bacteria; phylum Pseudomonadota; class Gammaproteobacteria; order Pseudomonadales; family Halieaceae; genus Congregibacter. The sequence continues at coordinate 35,611 of JAUIMF010000020.1, forward strand.
TCGATGGCGGTGTAGCAGTTCGCGACGGACTGCGCCTCGACACCCTGCCCGGCGTCAACCACCAGCAGCGCGCCTTCGCAGGCAGACAGCGAGCGAGACACTTCGTACGAAAAATCCACGTGCCCCGGCGTGTCGATAAAATTCAGCTGGTAGGTCTCTCCGTCGCGAGCCTCGTAGTCCAGCGTCACACTCTGAGCCTTGATCGTGATGCCCCGCTCGCGCTCGATATCCATGGAGTCGAGCACTTGCTCCTGCATTTCGCGGTCGCTCAGACCTCCGCAGTGCTGGATAAAACGATCGGCCAGCGTCGACTTGCCATGGTCGATGTGGGCGATGATAGAGAAATTACGGATGTGACTGAGATCGCTCAAGGTATCTGCTCAAACGGCGGACCAGTGCGAACCGGGCCGCGAAACGAGCCCGAGCTGCTGCCAGCCCAGGCGGAAAAAGCGCGGCATTGTAGCTCAGCCGGACCCGGGCCGCCATGAAAGCAGGCCGGGCCCACGCATTCAGTCGCCCAGACGCAATCCGATGAACAGCGGCGAACCGCGACGCATAAGACGCAGCGGAACGGAATCCCCATCTTCAAGATCATCAACGATCTCGCGGAAGGCCTCGAGCGAGCGCACCGGTGTGGATCCAACGGCAGTGATCACGTCTCCGGGCAGCAGGCCGGCGTCCGCTGCCGGTGAGTCCGGCTCCACGGCACGCACTACAACGCCTCCGTTGAGATTCCAGCGGGTGAGCATGTCTTCCGGCGCCTCTTCAATGCGTATGCCAAGGCGACCACCACGGGCGCCCTCGTCGGCGTTGCCGCCAAAGCCAGTCGCGAGCGAGTCGTCTGCGTCCAGGCCACCCACTTCCACTTCGACTGTGCGTTCCTTGCGCTCGCGAACTATGCGCACATCGACCTCGGTGCCGGGCGCGATCAGACCGACTACATGCGGCAAATCAGCGGAAGTGTCGATTGCCTCGCCATCGAACTCGATGATGATGTCACCGGGCTCCAGACCGGCTTTTTCTGCCGGACCGTCGGGCGCCAGCTGCGAGACGAGCGCACCACGGGGGCGATCAAGACCGAAGGACTCGGCCAGGTTCTTGTCCACATTCTGAATCGTCACGCCCAGCCAGCCCCGAGTGACTGAGCCAGTTTCACGCAACTGTGCCACCACGTTGCGCAATACATTCACCGGAATAGCAAACGAAAGGCCAATGGAACCGCCGGCGCGCGTGGTAAAAATCTGGGAATTCACACCGACCACTTCGCCGTCCAGGTTGAACAACGGCCCCCCCGAATTCCCCGGGTTGATCGCCACGTCGGTCTGGATGAACGGCACATAGTTCTCGCGATTGCGCGTAGGCAGGCTGCGGCCCATGGCACTGACAATGCCGGCGGTCACGGAGTAGTCGAGGCCGAAGGGCGAGCCGATCGCGAGCACCCACTCCCCCACATCCAGGGCGTTGTCCTCGGCCAGGGCAAGGAATGGCAGGCCCTCTTCCTCAACGTGCAGTAGGGCAAGATCCGAGCGCGGGTCCAAACCGACGATTTCAGCTTCATATTCCCGGCGGTCACTGAAGCGCACCGTGACGGTGTCCGCATCTTCCACGACATGGTGATTGGTGACCACATAACCATCACTGGAGATCACGAAACCACTGCCGGATGCCATGCGATCCGGACGATCCTGGGGCGGGTTGGGAAGTTGAAAATAGCGACGAAGGAATTCAGGAATTTCCTCCTCGTTAATTTCAGGATGTTCGCCGGCCCGACCCGACGCCTCCACGATGATTTTGACCACGGCTGGCGATTGCTCCGCCACGATGGTTCGAAAGTCCGGTAACTCTGCCGCTCGCAGGGACAGGCTCCCCAGAACGGCAACCAGAAACGTCAGGAGCATCGCCGGACGCTGACCAGAAAATAGCTTCATTGTGTACACCTCGTACCTGCCTGTTACAGAGTTTGCTTAGGTTGATCGGCGGACGCGCCGCCCTGGGTTTCTACCGTTATATGGCGTCAAATGCGGACTTTCCAAGAGCCGGCTGCCTGTGAGAACGAACGGCTCAGACCTTGCCGGTAACGATGGGCTGCAACTCGCCGCGCGTGGCCAGGGGTCGCTGGGCCAGGCGGAGCAGGAACAGCCCGGCGCCCAGCCCGATCAAGGCGCCCAGCGTCACCGTCAGATCCGCCTGCGCCTGGGAGGCGTCAGCCGACACCAACACGTTCGACACCAGGGCGCCAGCCAGCGTAGCCAGTATGGGCAGCGCATACAGCACGAATGCGCCTCTGAGAAAGCCCTTTTCGGGTAGCGCGATACGCACCTCGTCATGCAGCGAAGGCACAAATCGGGCGCCTTCGGCGAGGCGGGCTTTGACGACGGCGCGACTGGCACCGGGTGCCACTGCGTTGAGCACACCATGGCCGCAGCCGGCGCGCGCCGAACAACTGCCACAGGCACTTTGGCGCAGGGTCTCGACCCACACCGTATTGCCTTCCAGGGCCACCACGCGGCCCGTTTCGATCAACATCGGCTAGCGCAGGCGCACGGCGTCAGCCACCATGCGCGCCGTGTTGGTGGGAATCTCGCCCAAAACCGTAACCAGCACGGGACGGCCCTGCAATTGCAGGCCGCGCGTATAGGCTACGGTACTCCCCTGCCGCTCAAGGCCCTCTCCCGGTTTGATGGCTCGAGCCAGCGGCTCCAGAAAGACCGAAAACGACGCCAAACCATCGGTGTAGCTCTTACGCAGCGAACGTTGGGGTACTGCATCCGTGGGCACAAAGCCCTCGGGCAGCCACACCACCTCCCAGGGCAATCCGTGCTCCTGGGCCGGCGGCTCGTGGGGATGGGGATGCTGTGCCTGGTGCGCTGTCGCTGCCTCAGCCACGGGTGAGGCCTGCATCTCAATGCTGGCAAACTGGAACTGCTCAAGTACCCGCTGATCCGCGGCCAGGGTGGTGGATTTGAGCATCAGCGCGGTATCGCGGTCGATCTCAAATACATAGCCGAAACGATACATATCCAGCGGCTCCGCACGCAGCCTCAGCGCCGCCCGCCCGGCGATACGATCACCTGGAGCGACACGAAAACGGTAGCTGGTACTCAGGCCGCAGACACCACTGCCGAGCGCGGCGCTGGCCTGAAGCAACTGGTGCCCGGGATGCATGCAGCCCGCGGAATGCCCCGAGCGCTCCACCCGCGCATCCTGTCCGGTGAGTCGGGAAATCACTTCGGTCTCTTCGCCGTTTTGTACGCCGTGAGACATTTCGATGACCTGCATGTCCCCCCCACGCTGGAGCGTGACCACACCCGAGTAGCTGACCTGCTGGGCATTGCTGGACATCGCCTGGAGCAGTCGAACTACCTCGGGCTCAAGATTCGGGCAGTTGTCGGTGGCCGCGGCGGTTGCCGCTCCCAGCGACAGCGCAAAAGCAAGAAATCTAGCGTTCAATGACCGGCACCCGTGCAAAGGGCAGCATGCCCTGGGGCGTGTTCAACGATGCATGCTCGGCATGCTCCTGGCTATAGCGACGCAGGCGCTGACGGGCAAGTTCCCGATAGGCTGTGCGATCAGCGGGTTGCAGCGTCGGCAGGGAGCGCGTGCCAAAGCTGGCCTGCACCGGCACCGCACCCGCCGTATTGACCACACCGACCGGCAGGGGCGCCACACGCCCCGCATCAGACTGTGCCGTGGTCTGGGCGAGCTGTTGTCCTCCGAGCACCACCACGGCAGTGACGGAGGCCGCTACGGCAAAACTGCTCAGGGCGTGTTTCCAGCCACCGCCGGAGCCGGCCGACTGGGTCGGCTCGGCATCGATCGCCGCGCGCACCCGTGCCGCGAAGTCCACACCCGCGAGGGGGGTCTCTCCCTGCAGCACCGTTCGGGTGACCTGCAGACGATACCAGTGCTCCCGTGTACCCGGCGCGTTCTGGCGCAGCACGCGGCGCAACTCCAGTTCCTGCGCCTCGTCGTCCATGAGCGCTGACAGCGCTTCGGCATCGACGCTGCGACTACCCACCCCGTCCTGTGTGCCATTGCTACGGCCCACGCTCTTGAGCTCAGGCATGCCTTCCTCCTTCCATCTGCTCCCGGACGCGCTCATCGATTGCTTCGCGCGCCCTGAAAATCCTTGATCGCACCGTGCCCACGGGGCACTCCATCACCTCAGCGATCTCTTCATAACTGAGACCATCAAATTCCCGCAAAGTTACCGCGGTTCGCAAATCATCTGGCAGTGCCGCGAGGGCTTCGTTCACCGTGACCCGCAATTCTTCGCCAAAAAGATGGTTTTCCGGCGTTTCCCGATCCCTTAGCGCATCCGCTGCATCCATGTACTGCGCGTCTTCAAGGTCCACATCGGAGCCCGGGGGTCTGCGGGAACGGGCCACCAGATGATTTTTCGCGGTATTGATGGCGATGCGATACAACCAGGTATAGAACGCGCTCTCACCACGAAAGTTTGGCAGGGCCCGATACGCCTTTATGAATGCTTCCTGTGCCACATCCTGCACTTCATGGGCATCGTGCACATAGCGACTGATGAGGCTCATGATCTTCTGCTGATATTTTATGACCAGCAGGTCAAACGCCCCCTTGTCACCGCTCTGTACCCGGCTAACCAGCTGTTTGTCTGTGACCGACTCGGTCAAACGTCGCACTCCTCCATGATGCACGGCGTCAGCGACCGGACGGCGCCTTACCTGAAGCTCATTGACCACCTTTTGCCGCAAGAGTTCCCTGTGACATATTCACAATCGATCGCACAGGGTCGGCGTAAAGGCCTGTACCCGCTGAACAGCAAAAAAGGCATGATACCGTTTAAGAGGCAATCGATATCAGGAATTCATGAGCAGCCACTTTCGACACGACGTCGTTATCGTAGGTCGCGGTGCAGCGGGTATGGCCCTTGCCCTGCGCCTGCCATCGGATCTGCGTATCGCAATGATCTCAAAGGGCGATGTCAAGCAGAGCTCCACCTATTGGGCCCAGGGCGGCATGGCCGCGGTGCTTCATGCCCGCGATAGCGTGGAAGCCCACGTCGAAGACACGCTGCGCGCGGGTGCCGGTCTATGCCATCGCGACGCGGTGGAACTGGCGGTCTCGCACAGCCGTGAAACCGTGGACTGGCTGGCCTCACTCGGCGTGGATTTCGACCTGCGGGACGATATCGACGCCAGTCAGTCGCCGGAGTACCACCTGGCCCAGGAGGGTGGTCACAGCCACCGCCGCATTGTGCACGCCGCTGACCGTACCGGTGGCGCGATAGGCGAGGTGCTTGAAGCCCGGGCCCGTGCCGCCGAGAACATCGAATTACTCTCTGGACGCATCGCCGTTGATCTGGTGGTACGCGACGGGCGTTGTCGGGGCATCTATGTACTGGACGAAGAGAGTGAGAGCGTTGACCTCTTCGAAGCCGACAGCGTCATCCTCGCCAGCGGTGGCGCAAGCAAGGTCTACCTCTACACAAGCAATCCCGATGGCGCGAGCGGTGACGGCATCGCCATGGCCTGGCGCGCCGGCTGCCGTGTCGCCAACCTGGAATTCAACCAGTTTCATCCCACCTGTCTGTACCACCCCCAGGCCAAGTCCTTTCTCATTACCGAAGCGCTGCGGGGCGAAGGGGCCCATCTGGTGCTCCCAACGGGCGAACGTTTCATGGCGCGCTTCGATGAGCGCGGGGAACTGGCGCCCCGGGATATCGTGGCCCGCGCCATCGACCATGAAATGAAGCGCCTGGGTATCGATTGTGTCTACCTCGACATCAGTCACCGGGAACCTGCCTTTCTGGAACAGCACTTCCCGACAATTCTGGAGCGCTGCCTGGAGTACGGCATTGATATTCGCCGGGAACGGATTCCTGTGGTACCTGCCGCCCACTACACCTGTGGGGGTGTCGTGGTGGACCGCCATGGACAGACCGACGTCCCGGGGCTCTACGCCATTGGCGAGTGTTCCTTCACCGGCCTGCACGGCGCCAATCGCATGGCGAGCAATTCGCTGCTTGAGTGTCTGGTATACGCCCAGACCGCTGCCGCACACATCAGCGCCCGCCGCGGCGAGGACTACGGTAGCGATGAGAGCCCTCCCCCCTGGGATGAGTCGCAGGTTACGGACTCTGACGAAGACGTGGTGATTTCGCACAACTGGCACGAGCTGCGTCAGTTCATGTGGGACTACGTCGGCATCGTTCGCACCAACAAGCGGCTACAGCGAGCCCTGCGACGGGCTGCGCTGCTTCAGGGAGAAATCGCCGAGTACTACAGCAATTACAAGGTGACAAACGACCTGCTGGAGCTCCGCAATCTGGCCATGGTTGCGGAACTCATGATTCGCTGCGCCATGCAGCGCCGCGAGAGCCGTGGCCTGCATTACACCCTCGACTTTCCTGACCTGCTGCCAGAAGCCACTGATACGGTGCTCGAACCCGACGCGCTGTCAGCGCCCTAGTTACCCGAGAGGATTTTACGAGCGCGCCTCACCATCGACATCACAGCCATGCAAGCCACCACCATGGAAACCACAGCTGTCGACACCATAGCTATCAGCAGAGGACCGACGCTCAGTTAACCGACACCGCGACCCGCAACTGCCGCCGCAGCGCGCGATAATCGTGCTCAGACAATGCGTCGCAAAACACCAGCAACTGCCGGGGGCCGACCCCGCACCGCGACTCAGGCTCGAGCTTCAGCCATACGAACACTGGCGGGCGGGCGCACACCGTAACCTGGCACCGCCTTCGATTCCCTCGATCACGCAAATACCAGACGCCCGCGCCTGCGCACTCAAGGGTATAGCCACGGGGATCGACCTGCCGTATCGCCAGGGGTAGCCCCAGTAGTGCCGCAGCGAGCACAGCCACCATCGCCGGAGCCGTGTCTACTCCCAACGCTGCTGCGAGCAGCAGACCCTGTACACCACAGAGGCTCAGCGAGAGATAACGCGAGTCACGAACGGCCAGCCCGGCCATGAAACTCAAGAATGCGCCGCACCATAACCGCCAGCTCCTCGTCTTCGGGTACTTCACGGCGCAAAAACCAGCCGAACATCTCCTGATCCTGGCTGCTCATGAGTTGCTGGTAGCGTTCCCGGTCCTGGGAGGAGAGCTGCGGATATGCCTCCCGAACAAATGGCTCGAGAATGAGGTCCAGTTCCAACATGCCACGCCGACTGGCCCACTGCATGCGTTTATGATCTTCGTCCATTTACCCGATCCAATTTCTGCGTGGCGCAGTATAGCCAAACGGTACACGCTATCATGCCCCTTTACTGCGACCCTGCGAAGGTCGCTGCTCGCCGGAGACCAAATGTTGAACGCATATGCCTGTTATCTCGAACGCGAGGCCATCATTCATCTTCGTGGCCCTCGAACAACGGAGTTCCTCCAGGGTCAGTTCACCGGCGACCTGCGCAAACTCTCAAAGACCCACCCCCTTCAGGGCGCGTTGTGCAACCCCCAGGGACGGGTTATTACCGACGCCAGGCTCATCGCACTGGACGACGACCACATCCTGTTGCGACTGCGCGCATCCCTGCGCGACCGCTGCACCGAAATATTGCACCGCTACGCGCAGTTTTCCCGCGTGGAGGTTTCGGCGCATGAGACGGACCGGGCGATACTGGGACTGTACGGTGACCTCGAGCCCCCCCTGCTCCCCCCATCGCCCGACGAGGCTCTGCACCACGATGGCTGCGTGGTACTGAACTGGGCATCCGGGGTCGGCGAAGTGATCGCGCCAACGGGTGCTGAGGCAAGCCTGGAGACCATCGCGGCGGGACTGCAACCGGGGCTCGAGAGTGACTGGCAGGCCAAAGTGCTGCAGAGCGGCCACTATGCGCTGGAGTCATCGGACTCGGAACAATTCACACCACAGACGCTGAACTACGATGAGCGGGGTCTCATCGCCTTTGACAAGGGTTGTTATACGGGCCAGGAAGTCGTCGCACGTCTTCACTACAAGGGTCGCGCCAAGCGGCGCCTGCGCATATTCCAGGCTACTTCGCAGGCACCTGTCGAAGAACCCCTTGTCGATTCCGAAGGCACCAAAGCTGGCAAAGTTCTGCGCTGTGTCCCCGCGAGCGAGGGTTACGTGATCGCCGCAGAGATTGCTGTGGACGCGCCCGTCGCCAACCTGCACACCTCGCAGGGTAGCGTTCTTTCGCCTGCCTGAACGATCAGCTCGACGTCTCAGACGTCATTTCGATGGCGGTCGCTGACGGCAGCTGCCAATCCACCACATCCAGCCCCTGCTCTCTCAGCCACGCATTCGCCTGACTGAAATGCCGACAGCCCAGGAAACCCCGGTGAGCACTGAGCGGCGAGGGATGGGGTGCCTGCAGGACACAATGTCGCGTGTCATCGATCGCGCGACCTTTCTTTTGCGCGTAGGCTCCCCAGAGCAGAAACACCTTGGGCGCCGGATCATCGGATAAGAGTGACACGACATGATCCGTGAAGCGCTCCCAGCCCTTGCCCTGATGGCAGGCGGGCGAGTTCTGCTCCACCGTCAGCACACTGTTGAGCAACAGTACGCCCTGGCGCGCCCAGGGGAGCAGGCAGCCATGACCCGGGTCGACGCAGCCCAGATCCGTCGCCAGTTCCTTGTAGACATTGACCAGCGACGGCGGCGTTACCACACCAGGGTTAACGGAAAAACACAATCCGTGGGCCTGTCCCGGGTTGTGGTACGGATCCTGACCGAGGATCACGACCTTCACACGATCCGGCGGCGTTTCCCAGAACGCTCGAAATATATCGTTGGGCGGTGGGTACAGCGTCGCACCGGCGGCTCGCCGCTGGCGTAGAAAGGCAGACAGGTCCTGCATGTAGGGCTGTTCAAATTGATCCCCAAGCAGATTCAGCCATGCCTCGGGCAGGCGCACGGGCCGGCCGGATTCCTTCGCCACGGCATGTTCCTCAAAAAGGAGGCCATGATACGGACTCCTTCCTCTCACTCAACCAATTCCGCGGGCGCGCCGAGTTTTCGCCGAACGCCCACAGGACGTATACTGCGCCGACCAGACGCCAACCCCCGGGACCGAGGGACCGCCCTTGCCGACGAGACCGCAACGCGATGAGCGATAGAAAGTCCTCGCTACCAGCCTACATCCGGCTGCCCGACGGCTTGCGCTTCGCCGGCACCGCAGAAATGGACGATGACGGACGCCTGCGTTTTCGACCCAAGCAGGCGATCTCGCCGCTGCCGCCCGAAGGATTGCCGCTGCACCTGATCATTGCCGGACTGCCCAATGATGAGGAAGCTCAGCTGAGCATTGCGGGCAGCGTCGCCAGTGCCAGCGCGCGTGATGTGGCCATTGATGCAGACGAGTCACTTCCCGCTCCTCTGGTGGAGGCCCTCGACCCCGAATCCATCGTATGGATCCCCGAACCTGAAGTCGCCCGGCAGATCCTGCGCACCATGCGCGAGCAAGGCAGCGAGTTACTCCTCAAGGGCATGCGACGCTTCGTGGTCTCCCTGGGTGACGAACTGTTTGACCTGTCGACTTCATCTCGCTACGGCATCTCTGGCCAGCACGCGCACTACGACGCACTGAACATGCTCAAGCGTCACAGCGATGATTTCATCGCAAGTTTCGAAGCGGGCCTGGCCGCCAGCCTGGACAAGATCGAGAAGGACGGCGAGGGGCAGAGCTTCGCCGACCTCGAGGCCGCTTCGGCGCGCAATCTTGACCTCGTTGCCCTGGACGAGATGGACCAGAAGCTGGCCGTCGACAAGATCGTCAGCGGACTCATCGATGAACACCGCGTCGAACTCGAATGCCTGACGATTCGCGCCGCCCTCGTCGCCGATCTGGAGCCACGCAAGGCCCGCACACCCTTTCACCCCGCCTACATCGTGCAGTCCTTCATGGACGCCTTTGAGCAGATCAGCGACAGCGCCGTGGTCATCCAGGACACGCTGCGGTGCTTTCGCGAGCAATACGCGCCCGTGCTGAACGAGGTTTACCCACAGCTCAATGAACTGTTCATCCGCGAGGGCGTAGAAGCGGGCCTGGAAGAAGACATTCGAGAGAATGGCTCCCTGCTGAACCCCGTCGAAAAACGCATCATTAAGTCGACCACGCGCACCCGCAACCGCGACGAATCGTCAGCGCAGGGCGGCGGCGTTTCCGGGGGCAGCGGCGGCGCCTCGGGGGGAACCAGCGGCGGTGCCTCGCAGGGGGGCGGCTCGTCTATGACCGGCGAGACCCCCGCGGCGGATACCGATGCCAACCGACCACCAGCGCAATCCGCAGGTCCGCTGGACAAGCACGACGCCATGTACGATGCGGTGATCAGCGCGCTGGACACGCAACGCGGTCAGGCTCCGCCCGAAGAAGCGAGCACGCCTGACGAAGCAGCCACGCCCGAACCTGCAGACAATAACTCAGAGTCCCCGGCCCCCGAGAGCAAGGACGCCGGGCAGGCAGCCGCGACGGCTGCGCTGCATACCGCGGTCCTCAGCCAACAACAACTGACCCAGGCGCTGCAGGGCCTGCAGGAACTGCAACCTGACGTGGCGTCCCTCGGCGAGCTGGAGCCCCTTGAGAAGCTCATTCGCGAGCGCGAGGGCGGGGATGCGGAACTCGACCGCGACGGTTCAAACCGACTGCACTTTGTGGACAACGTGTTCCGAACGC
>JAUIMF010000113.1 GCA_030433415.1 Gammaproteobacteria bacterium
AGGCCTGCTGTCCGCTGAAAATCGGATCCACTGACAGGAGCAGCCGTTCGCCGCTCTGATGCGGTGATCGGTGCACGACGCCGCTGAACTGCTCATCCCAGGCGCCGCCTTTGAGCAGCGCCCAGTGGCCAGTGGCGAGCTGCTGGATCTGCCGGCCGGATCGAAGGGGCGTCTTGGCGGTGCTGCGATCGGCAAACAGCGCCCAGTCGACGTCATCGCTCGGAATCCACTCGGTGCCCTGCCCGCTGATGGTGATCAGCAACCGGCATGGCACCTGATCAATATGAAACCGTGGACACATCGGCCCATTCAACGTGGTGACGCGAATCCCTACGCGCTCGCATCCGAGCAGTTCACTTAGAACATCACCAGCGAGGGTGATCTCGTCACTGATCGAACCCAGCTGATCAGCGTCGATCGAGCTGGACAAAGCGCAAACCGACGCCTCCCGGTCTGTCTTGTCCTGTTCCCACCGGGCCTGCACGACCGTGCGGGCGGTAAACAGCTGGCTCGCCAGTGCTTCCAGCGAAGCCGACCTGGGCCGCGTAACAGTGACGAGCTCAATATCCGTTTCGTAGATGGCAGCTAGGTCACCCACCTCATCGCTATAGAGTTGCCGCATCACGCGGGCTCCTCTTCGACCTCACGGATCCACCGGGGAAACGGATCCGGAAGTTGGGCCCACGCCTCCGGACCAGCGGCGAGTTCGCTTTCGTTCAGTAGACAGGCTTGTAGCGCCAGTCGAGCTTGCGCGTCATCGATCCCTTGACCGATGAACACGATTTCCTGACGCCGGTCGCCGTAGGGCGGCTCACACTTTCGCTCAATTGCCGCCCGATGCTCCGGGTGCTCGGGCCAGTGCTCCTGAGGGACAGCCGACCAGAACAGGCCCGCGAATCCGTGGTGCATGATGCCGCCTGCCTGGGACCAGGCGCCTGCCTGGTCGAAGCGGGTTGCCAACCAGAAATAGCCCTTCGAGCGGACCAGGTTGCCGTGATGCCAGCCGTTCTCTAGGAAGTCGTAGAGTCGCTGCGGGTGAAAGGGTCGGCGTGCGCGGTAGACGAAGCTGCCGATTCCGTACTCCTCAGTCTCCGGCACGTGCTCGCCGCGAAGCTCCGCCAGCCAGCCGGGGGCGCTGGCAGCTTCTTCCATGCTGAACCGGCCGGTGCCCAGAATGGTGGCAGGCTTCACCCGCCCATGGTCTGCGATCACCACTTCGGCACGGGGATTGAGGCGGCGCAGGGTCGCGAGCAGCGTGTCGGTCTGCGATCGCTCCAGCAGATCCGTTTTCGTGACGACAATGACATTGCTGAATTCGACCTGGTCGATGAGCAGATCCGCCACATTGCGTTCATCTTCCTCACTGATCTCCATGCCTTTGTCTTTCAGGTTGTCGGCTTCGGCCATCAGCTTTGGGAAATTGACCGCATCCACGACAGTGACCATGGTGTCGAGTCGCGCAACGGAAGACAGCGAGCGCCCCTGCTCATCCTCGAAGGTAAACGTCTCCGCCACGGGCAGCGGCTCGGACACGCCCGTCGACTCGATCAGCAGGTAATCGAACCGTTGTTCATCCGCGAGGCGGGCGACCTCGATGAGCAGGTCTTCCCGCAGCGTGCAGCAGATGCAGCCATTGGTCATCTCCACCAGCTTCTCGTCGACCCGCTGGAACGAGACGTCCCCGCGCAGCAGGTCTGCATCGATATTGACCTCGCCCATGTCATTGACGATGACCGCAACGCGCAGCCCCTCGCGATTGTTCAAGATGTGGTTCATCAGCGTGGTCTTGCCGGCGCCGAGGAAGCCGGACAGCACGGTCACGGGTAAGGCTGGTTTCACGATCGATCTCCTTGTCCTTCAACTACAAACGTTATAACGTATCATTTATGAAGACAAGTAGCGGAGCACACTTTGAGCGACGAGAAAGCCGTCCCGGGGATCTACGATGACGACTGGGCAGCGAACTATGCCCGCAGAGCGGAGGCGGCTATCCCTGGCAGGACGGGGTTGTATCGCTGCCTCGCTGCGTGCTTTGCGGACTTGCCGTCTGCGTCCCGCGTGCTCGTTGTTGGCTGTGGTACTGGCGAAGAGCTGCTCACACTTGCGGAAATACTGCCAACCGCCTCCTTCGTGGCCGTAGATCCGGCAGACGCGATGCTGCAGATCTGTAGCCGCCGGCTGTCGCAGGCCGGAATCGAGTCCCGTGTGATGCTAGTTCAGGGCTACGTGCAGCAGGTTGCTTCGCAGGAGCGCTTTGCCGCAGCGACATCGATCCTGGTTGCTCAGCACATTCAGGCCGATGCGGAAGCGCTCGACTATTTCAGCGCGATCGCCGCAAGGCTGTTGCCGCGTGGGCGGCTATACACGGCGGATCTGCACATCGGCCTTGGCCAGGACCGGACTCGCCTCATCGAATTATGGGAGCAGCAAGCGCGTCTTGCCGGGCTAGAACGCGAACTGGTGGAGGGGATAGCTCAGCGCTTTCACGGAGAGATGCGACCTCGATCCGAGGAAGAGGTGATGTCGCTACTGCAACGAGCAGGGTTCAGCGACGTGCTCAAACCCTTTTCGTCGCTGCTGTACGGCGCCTGGTACGCGCGTGGACCGACCCAAGAGTCGCCTCATTGAGCGTGCACAACGGCCTGCTCACCCCGGGCAACGAAGCGGGGAGTCGCGTGGATCTGTATGCGGCCGGGCTCTCGATGCTGTGCCTCATGCATTGCCTCGCCCTGCCGCTGCTGGCCTCATTGCTACCACTTGCCGGTCAGCTCTCCGAGAACATCTTCGTTCATCGGGTGTTGGTGCTGCTGGCAGCTCCCGCCACGCTCTGGGCAGGCTGGAAATCCCTGCCCATTGAAGCCAACTGGCCCTTTCTGGTTACAGCCGCCGCCGGCCTCGCGCTGCTGATGAGCGCAGCGTTTCTGGACGCTGTGGCGGCTTATGAGCAGCCGGTCACGGTTACCGGTGCCCTGCTGCTGGCGTCAGCGCATCTCTGGCGGTGGGCTCGACATCGCCACCGTGCTGCGCGGGCTGACAGGTTGGCTGAGCCGGACAAGTCACGGCAGTCCGGGCCGTGAGTTCGTCACCGGCAATCGATGTTACCGACCTCCGCTTCTCCTACGGCAGCCATACCGTGATGGACATTGCGCACTGCCACCTCGCCCGTGGCGAAAGCATGGCGGTGATCGGTCCTTCCGGCTGCGGCAAGACGACGTTTCTGCACCTGCTGGCGGGGCTGATCCGTCCCAGCGCGGGTGTTATCCAGATTCTCGGTCAGGAATTGTCCGCGCTGCGCGGATCCGGTCTGGACCGCTTCCGCGGACAGCACATCGGCCTGGTATTTCAGCGTTTCCATCTGCTGCCGGCTTTGACCGTGCTCGAGAATGTACTCCTTGCGCAGCGACTGGCGAGAGTTCCGGTCGAACGAGGACGGGTTGACGAGTTGTTCCAATCTCTCAGCCTCGCCGGTTTCGAGCATCACAAGCCGTCAATGCTCAGCCAGGGCCAGGCGCAGCGGGTCGCCATCGCTCGGGCACTGGTGCACAGTCCTGAGCTGGTGATGGCCGATGAACCTACGTCAGCGCTGGATGACCGGCACACGGATCAGGCGCTTGCATTATTGAGAGAGTCCGCTCAAGCGGTTGGCGCGGCACTGCTGGTCGTAACCCACGATGAGCGGGTTCGGGGCCGCCTGGACCGCGAGTTCGAGATGAGCGCGCCGACATGACCTGGCTGCGACTGGCGTTCGCGAACCTCCGGCTGTCGCCACTGACCTCCGCAGTGAACGTGATCCTGATGGGCCTCGGCACGGCGAGCATCGTGCTCCTGCTCCTGGCGGGCGCTCAGCTATCCGAGACGCTGTCGCGTGATGCTAGAAGTATCGATCTGGTGCTCGGTGCCAAGGGGAGTCCTGTTCAACTGGTGCTATCCGCCGTCTATCACGCGGACGTTCCGCCCGGGAACATTCCCAAAGCAGAAGCTGAGCGTTGGGCGAACGATACACGGGTAGGCGTCTCGATCCCGCTCTCCCTGGGGGACAGCTACCGGGGTTTTCGCATCGTCGGCACTACCGAGGCCTATGCAGAGCTCTACGGAGGGGCCCTGGCGACAGGTCGTTTCTGGGGCGGCGCCATGGAGGCCGTTGCGGGATCGGCGGCGGCGGAAGCCGCCGGGCTTGTGGCCGGATCCCAATTCGCCGGCGCCCATGGTCTGATGGAAGGCGGGCATAACCATCAATCACGGCCCTACCGAGTGGTTGGAGTACTCGAACCGACAGGAACGGTGCTCGATCGCCTGATACTGACCTCGCTGGAGAGCGTCTGGGCCCTCCACGGGGAGGACGAGCCGCCAGCGCGAGCTTCAGGTATGGACCGGGAAGCCGAACACGAACACGAACACGATCAGGAACACGAAGCCGGGCATACCCACAGCGAAGATCAGAAAGCAGAACACGTTCACGAGGACGACCACCACCAGCATGAACATAACCATGCAGAGCCCAGTCATCCGGATACAGAACGCGAGATCACCGCCATGCTGATCCGATACCGGTCACCACTGGCTGCGATGACCCTTCCACGTGAAGTGAATGCCAGCGGTTCCCTGCAGGCCGCAGCACCCGCCATGGAGATCTCGCGGATCCTGCAACTCGTGGGCGTCGGGATGGATGGACTCAAAGCCTTTTCCTGGATGCTGGTTGTCACCGCGGCACTGTCAGTGTTTGCCGCGCTCTACGGCTCCCTGCGCGCCCGACGGGTAGATCTGGCCATGCTCCGGTGTCTCGGCGCAACAAGATGGGAACTACTCTGGGTACTGCTCATGGAAGGACTGCTGCTGTCGGCATTCGGTATCGCGCTGGGCTTTCTGGCCGGCCACGGTGCCATGGAACTGCTGGGAGGATGGCTCGAAAGCACACGCGGCGTCGCCATGACAGGCTGGATTTGGGTGCCTGCCGAGACACTCCTGTTGCTTGGTCTTTTCGGCATCGGAGTCATCGCTGCGACGATTCCCGCCGTGCAGGCGTATCGTACTGACGTGGCTAGAACGATAGCGGAGGGATGACGGACGTGGGGCCGAACATTTTCAACAGGTTGCGCAGGCTCCTGGCAGCGCTCACCTTTGTGGTCATGAATGCGCAAGCTCAGCCTTCTGATGAAACCGCGGCGGTCCTGCAAGGCGGTCTGAGTCCAGAAGAACTTGCTGCCGAGCCGCCAGAACCACAGCCGGTCCTATCCTGGGAATCGCCGGTAACCCCAGTCGATGCAGCCGATGTCACCGACGTCCGCATCGAGGCGCTGGTCGAAATGGGCTACGTTGACGAACAGGGGCGCCAAGTCGTAGACCTGCTCCAGCAGGACTTTGCCTACCTCGCTGTTCGGATCGAAACGCCGCAGGGTCAGCCCGTCATGGGCGCTGCCCCCTCCTTTTCCATTGAGGGCACCAGCCAACTGCTGGAGCCGAAAGAGGTTTCACCTCGTTCCACAACAGATGAATACGGTGTGGTTGAGTTCGCCGTGGTCGGAGGGCAGATGGGTCTGGACCGAGTCAAGGTCACGCTTGGCGGCGCCGGCATCGAAATCCTGGTCAATGTCATCAGTCTGCAGGCTGCGGGTTTTCCGACACCGCCTGTGGTGGAAGGCGGCGTGCCCTGGGAGGATCTGATGCAGGCTCGTATCCGGTACCAGGAGATGATGCTTCTCGCCGAGTTTCCAGAGGTGATCACCGAACGAGCGGGACAGATGGTAAAGCTATCCGGGTTCATGATGCCGCTGGAACCGGACCTCAAACAACGTAGATTTCTTCTCACATCGAACCCACCCAGCTGCTTCTTCCATGTGCCCGGCGGACCGGCAGGCGCCGTCGAGGTCTTTGCCAAAGAGGGCATCGAGGTTTCCTGGGACCCTGTGGTACTCGAGGGCCGCTTCGAGCCCCAGAAAGAGAGCGAGGTCGGTGTGGTTTACCGCCTCCATGAAGCCCGTCTGATTAGACCGTGACCTGGTAAACCGCCCGCCGGGGTATGATTCCACTGTGACTGAAACAGGAGGCAGTGCGCGTTGGCTAGAACCCTAAAGAACATGCTGCCGCTCCCAGCAAAGTGGCGCAAACTGGCGGAAGAACGCTGCGCACAGGCGGAGGAGCGATTGACCCCCGCCCGACTGGCCGCCTACACAGAACTACTGGCTAGCCGCCGTCCACTTTCCGCGTACGAACTGATCGCGTTGCTCGAGAAGCGGCAGGAACGCAAGATCGCGCCGCTGACGGTCTACCGGCATCTGGACTTCCTCATCCGCGTGGGCCTCGTCCACCGGCTGGAAACCACGCAGTCCTATCTGCCATGCGACCATCCGGAACATGCGCACGAGAGCCAGTACCTGCTCTGCTCCAGTTGCGGCCATGTCGATGAAGTGGAGTCGAAGCGCCTTGGGTCATTGTTGAACAAGATTGCGGACCAACACGGATTCCAGCCGGAAAACGCCGTTGTCGAGATCAAGGGGCTGTGCGGGGAGTGTGCGATCAGCGAGCCGACCACAACGGCGAAAGACCGGGTCGGCTGAGCTGAAAAGCAGGCTGTGACAACCCTAGCGAATACGGAAACGGGTTTCAGGTCGCCGCTGGAGCCCAGGGACCACCAGCCGGCCAGAATTGCGGGAACCGGTTACCAGCGTTCGCTGCGGCGATGGGAGGTAGCAGAAAATCCCGAAGCGCTGCCACGAGCAGCTCAAAGTCCAGTGCTTTGAGCCTGTTCTTGCCCAGAAATGCCTGCCACTGCGTCTGTTTCTGCGTGTCTTGTGCGAATTCGTCGGTCAGGCCAAATGGCACGCCCGAAGGTAGCTCCGTCCTGCGGCGACCGAATGTCGCGCGGATCGCGCGTTGCAGGGTGTCACCGTCGAACTCGGTGTAGCGCGACAGTATCCAGAGATCGAAAAAATCCTTCATTCGACTGTTGGCGATACCGAGCGCGGTTATTGCCTCGAGCTTTTCCGACACAACGGTATAGCGCGGATAGACCTGCAACTTCGGTGCCTGGAAGTCCGGGAGCATCGCCGGGTACAAGACCTCCTCCGGCCCGGGCGTGACGGCATCGCCGAAACCGATGTCGATCTGGACCGGGCAGCGTGCACCATCGATCAGGCCGAGCAACGTGACACGGACGCCGGCGTAATTGGCCTCCTTGCGAATCTCTGCTGCCTGGACGGTGTCTGGTCGAAACGTCATCCCGTCCTCGGTGTCCATTCCGCAGACATCCCTGAAGACAATTTCGAGGTGCGGCAACTCGGCCGAGCCAAGACCCAGGAAATCCGCGTCGCGCGTCGGGCGGTGTGGAATGTCGAACCACAGGTCGAACAGCAGCGCGCCTTTCAGCAGGAACTGATCGGCGTAAGTGGAGATGCTGAGCCGGTACAGCAGACGCTCGAGGGCATAGCGGATCAGGATGAAATTGAAGTCCTGCCCGGTCTCCCGAGCGCGGTTGAGCAGGCGCGCCCGCACGGAAGCGGCGACGTTTCGTCCGCTCATGGCAAACTTTCCATGTAAGGGCGCATCACGTTGGTCACCCGGCAGAGCGTGGCGTAGCGCCAGAGTTCGTCCATGCTGACGCGCTTGGCACGCCAGGCCTCCTGCAGCGCCTCGAGTGCGACATCGAGGCCAATCTTGTTACGGAACTTGA
>JAUIMF010000021.1 GCA_030433415.1 Gammaproteobacteria bacterium
CCAGGCGAGCGGAACAACCAGCGGGATGAGAATACCCATGGTGCCGAAACTCGATCCCGTCGCAAATGCCGTGATGGAAGCGAGCACGAACACGACCGTTGGCACCAGGGCCACCGGCACCGTGTCACCGAGCAGCGATATCAGGTAACCGCGGGCATTCAAATCATCCGTCACCGCCGACATCGCCCAGGCCAGGATCAGAATAATCATGCCAAAAAGCGTTGCCCTGGCACCGCCGTACCAGGCGTCGACAACTTCGTCCAACGACAAGATTCGCTGCCCAACAGACAGTACCGCGGCGACCAGAACGCCGGCAAAGGACGCCCACATCATGGCCTTGTAGGGATCAGCGCTACCGATCACCGCGGTGAACGTATCGCCACTACCCGTGGCAATCAGCCCCAGGCAAAGACTCACCACAAGGATCACAATCGGCAAGAGCGCGTTGACAGCGCGCTGAGGTGCGCCTGTTTTCGCCCGCATGGCATCGCCGTCATGCACCGACTGTCCGCCCGGACTCTCTGATAACCCCTGACCCATGCGAGCGCGGCGCTCTGCGGCCAGCATTGGCCCCATATCCCGCCCTGTCGCGGCGACCATCAACACAAACGACACCGCAAGAATGGGATAAAAGCTGTAGGGAATCGAATTCAGGACGATCGTGTAGGCCGGCATCGTGAGCTCAGGCATCGAGGCCAGGGCAGCGTCGATGAGACTCACCTCATAGCCGATCCAGGTAGTAAACAACGCCAGGCAGACGACCGGCGCCGCCGTAGAATCCACGAGGTAGGCGAGTTTCTCCCGCGATATTTTCAGACGGTCGGTAATCGGGCGTGCCGTGTTTCCCACCACCAGGGTATTGGCGTAATCGTCGAAAAAGATCATCAACCCCATCAGCCACACGGCCAGCTGACCGCCCACGGCGGTGCGCGTTCGTCGCGCAATGGCATTGACGATGCTGGACATGCCGCCATTGCGGGTGATGATGCCGACCATGCCACCGATCATCATGGTAAAAAGTATGATCGCCAGATGTCCTTCGTTGTTGAGGGCATCGAGAATGAATCGTTCGAAGGTATCCATCAGCCCACGCAACGCACCCAGGGGCGAGAATGCATGCAGGGCCGTCGCTCCGAGCCAGAGTCCGACCAGCAGTGCCACGACAACATTGCGAATCAGCAGAGCGAGCGCTATGGCAACAAACGGTGGTAGCAACGAGACCCAACCGGGCAGAGCACGCAGCTGCGCACTCGCTGAGTGCTCACCGGCGGTGACGACGATCCGTACGATACCCGTAGCGGGTAATGCGGGAATCTCCAGCGTTGCTTGTCCCTTGGCGTCCGCCCTTGTGCCGTAGCGGCGATCATTTACCTGTATCGACAATGCCTGGTCGCTCACCACACCGCTGACGCCAATCTCCAGGGGCAGGTTCTGCAGGCCCACCGAGGGCAGGACGATATCGATGGCCTTCGCGGGCACCGTCGCCAGCAAACAGATGACGACAAGCACAAAATTTATTCTCATCCCAGGTTGCAGGAATCTGCTTCGATTCACGATAAGCCATGTCCTGCGTTGGGATTTGGACAAAGTTTAGCAGTATACTGATTAATAAGAAAAGGCAGAATCGGTGGCAGACACCATGAGGGCAATGGCATGACTCACGACACATCCCTGGCGCTGGCAGAACTCCGCTCACAGGTCAGCACCTCGCTGGATCGAGCGCAGGCACTGCCCCCCTGGGTGTATACAGACCCACAGTATTTCGATCTGGAGCAGGACAAGGTGTTCGGCGCTGCCTGGATCTGCGCGGGCCGCGCCGACGCTCTCGCCCATACGGGTGACTTTCTTGCCACAACGGTCGCAGGGGAGCCGGTGATTATCGTGCGAACAGACGACGGCGAACTCAATGCCCTGTCCAACGTCTGCCGTCATCGCATGTCGACGCTGCTTCAGGGGCGCGGCAACGTGCGCAGGATTGTGTGTCCCTATCATGCCTGGACCTATGACCTGGATGGCAGTCTTCGCGCAGCACCGGCCATGGATGCCAATGCAACCTTCTGCGCCGACGCTATCCGTCTGCCCGCGATCCGTTGCGAACTGTGGGAGGGCTGGATTTTTCTCACCCTGGACCGCGACGCGCCACCACCGAGCGAAACCTTTGCCGACCTGGCGACATCGATTCAGGACTATGCCATGGGTGGCTACGTAGAAACCTTTCGCGAAGAAATGATCTGGGAGGGCAACTGGAAGCTGGTCGCCGAGAACTTTATGGAGAGCTACCACCTGCCCGTCTGCCACCGCGGTACCGTGGGCGGCAGTGTCGCCCTGCGCACCCTGGAAGAATCCATGCTTCGGGACGGCTACAACTATCACTGCCTGGTGCGTGATGCCGACAATCCCCTGACCACCGCACACCCGAACAATACACGCCTACAGGGCGATGCGAGGCGAACCACCTGGGTCATCGCGCTCTACCCATCACTGATGATCACGTTATCGCCCGGTTATTTCTGGTATCTTTGCTTCGCGCCGGAAGGGCCTTCTCGCGTGAGGCTACTTTTTGGCGGAGGAATGGCCCCAGAGTTTGCGTCTGATCCCGATTCGCAGGACATTCTGGAGCAGGCGCGTGCATTGACCGCAGCGGTGCTCGCCGAAGACCGCCTTTGCGTGGAGCGCGTTTACCAGGGCCTGCAATCCCGTCTTGCGGAGCCCGGCCCACTGAGCCACCTGGAATCAGGTAACCATCATTTCGCACAATGGGTGGTAAACCGGGTTTCGGGTAGCCAAGGATAAAGCGAACGCCGCGGCGCGAGGCCAACAGACGGGCAATCCGCAGGAGAAAACAATGAAACTCAAGGACCTATACACCGATCCGGGTCACCTTATTCGCCGCGCCTACCAGATTTCTGTGGCGATTTTTCTCGAGGAATGCCGTGACTTTGATCTGCGCCTGGTGGATTGCGCCGTGCTTTATGGCATTCACGCCATGCCCGAAACCGACCAGATCGGCCTGTCACGCGCCGTGGCGATCGATCGCAGTTCCATAGCGCGCGTAGTCGATAAACTGGTCGGACGTGGGCTGATCGCCCGCCGGGTCAGCGACGAAGACCGACGCGTCAATCGCCTGTCCCTGACCGACGAAGGTAACAACATCGTCGAGCAGATCCAGCCGATCATCGACGAGGTCAACCAGCGTATTCTTGAGCCCCTCAACAAGAAGGAGCGCGAGCAGTTTATTCACTGTCTGGGCAAGATCTGTGAAGTTAACAACGAGAAAAGTCGCGCCCCTCTTTTTGCTGTAGCCGGTAGCGCGTCGGGCTAGGCACGCCGTCAGCGCACCGCTATCGCCGAAATCTCCACCTTTGCGCCGCCGGGTATACGGGCCGCCTCAATCGTTGCACGCGCTGGCGCCGCGTCAGTGAAAAACTCCGCATAAGCGGCATTCATCGCAGCAAAGTCATCGAGATCAGCGAGGTAAACCGTTGTCGAGACCAGGTGCGAAAGATCCAGGCCCGCCGCCTGCAATACGGCACGTAGATTGTTCAATACACGTCGCGTTTCGTCTTGGATTGATGCGGGTGTGTAAGTCCCCGTCGCCGGGTCAAGGGCAATCTGCCCCGCCAGATACACCGTGTTACCCGCCTGTATCGCCTGACTATAGGGACCCACAGCCCGGGGAGCCTCGGCACTGTTGATCACCTCATGGGACCACAGATCTGCGGCGCAGAGGCACAGTAGTATCGCTGCCATCATCTTTTGCATCACTCACCTCCCGGGAACGGGTCATTAACGTGTCGCTTGCGCTGAACGCCTGCGTCAGCTACCTTCCCATATTAATCAGCATGCTGTCTAGTTTGCTCCGGGCAGCACCGGTCGTTTTGTCGGCCCGAATTCAAGCAACGGTGGAACCACCATGAGCGATCTCAATCTGCAGCGACGCCAATTGATCCGGGGAGCGGCGGTCGGCGCCGCCGCCCTGACAAGTGGCGCCCTGGCCACTACCGCATCCGACAGCATCGACGCCGTATTTGCTGGGGATGACATTAATTGGGACGCCATCAGCGCGCTTTACCCCAAGCAGAAACCGTTCACGAACCTGGACAACGGCTGCATCGGCCCGCCCATCCG
The DNA here is from genome assembly GCA_030433415.1 of Gammaproteobacteria bacterium. Lineage (GTDB taxonomy): Bacteria > Pseudomonadota > Gammaproteobacteria > Pseudomonadales > Halieaceae > Congregibacter. Next base: position 4,129 of record JAUIMF010000021.1, read on the forward strand.
TGCGGTGCAGGAAAAGCTCGTGGACGCCTACCGCTTTGCCAACGAAAACCCCTGCTACAACCTGTTTGAAAAGCTCGAGGTCACGTTTCCTGAAATCAAGGTGCGCCTCGCTGCCATCGGTGACTGCGATCCCGACGAACTCGCCCTGAACCGCTGTACGACCGTGGGTATGTGCACCGCCATCCTGGGCATGCCTCTCAAGGCGGGTGACGAGGTACTGCTCAGTCATTGGGACTACCCGAGCATGATCAATGCCTGGAAGCAACGGGCCGCACGCGACGGTGTTGTGCTGCGCTTCGTAGAGTTCGGACTGATGGATGATGACGACGCGGTCGTCGCCGCCTACACCAGGGCCGTCACGCCCCGCACGCGAGCGATGCATATGACCCACATGATCCACTGGTCTGGTCGCGTACTGCCGGTCGAAGAGATCTGTGCGTTCGCCCGCCCTCGAGACATACGCACAGTGGTGGACGCCGCGCAAAGCTTTGCCCATGTCCCCATGAGCATTCGCGAGATGGGCTGCGACTACCTGGCGACCAGCTTCCATAAATGGCTGAGCGGCCCTATCGGTACCGGTATGCTCTACGTGCGCGCCGACCGCATTGAAGAAACCTGGCCCCTGTTCCCGATCTGGGAGGAACTGCCCGGGGCCGACAAGTTCGGCATGTCCAATCTCGGGACCTTCAATTCGGCCGCACCCTATGCCCTGGCCGATGCCATTGATTTTCACAATCGCATTGGTCTGACACGCAAGCAGGGCCGCCTGCAGTATCTCAGTCACTACTGGGTCGATCGGGCGCAAAAGATTCCGGGGTTTCGCATCCACACGCCCATGGACCACCCCAAGCTCGGTGGACTCACCGCATTCTCGATCGATGGCGTACCTGTAGAACTTATCGAGAAGCGCTTGCGCGATGATTTTGGCATCCAGACCCGCAAACGTACCCCCGAGGGCTTTGCCGGTATTCGCGTATCACCGCAGTTGTACAACACCACGGCGGAACTCGATGCCCTGGTGGACGCGATTGCCCACATAGCGAAATCCGGCTGACAGCCGCTGAATTACTGTTCCACAGAGGCCCTCATACATGTTGAACCGGCGAATCTGCGCACTCATTTTCTCGATGCTCTGGGTGACGGGCGCGCCCGCCGAGGCGGAACGCTCACTGGAGTACTCCTGGCTGACGGATGGACGCATCACAGGCCAGCAGCGGGTTGAGTACCGTGACGACGCCTCACAAATCGCCGTGCACTTCAGCTACGCCGACCGCGGTCGGGGACCGGACTACCGTACCGAAATCAAACTGTCGGCAGAGGGCTTCCCGGTCAGCTTCGAGGCCGTGGGCGTCAACAATACCCGGGCTAGGATCAAAGAGGTGTTCGCCAACCGTAGCGGCACGGCAACCTGGGCCTCCGATGTCGAAAACGGATCCAGCGATCAGGCAGATCGTTCGTTTTACCTGCCCTTTAACAGTGCCCCGGAGGTGGTCGCCCTGCTGGCCCGTGCCCTTCTTGCCGACCCCGATCACCGCGTCGACCTGCTGCCGGATGGCCAGGCGAATATCGAGCGAATCACAACGGCCACCTTTTCCCTGGGCCAGCAAACTCGCGAAGCCACGCTCTATCGACTGGCGGGTGTCGAGGCCGGCCCCTCCTACCTATGGCTGGACCAGAACGGCGATCTCTTCAGCCTGACCCGCAAGCATTTTGTGCTGATGCCCAAAGGCTGGGAATCATCGCTGGACGCGCTGAAGGCGGTCGAAGGAAAAGCGCGGTCGGCCTACTACGAACAACTGGCCGAGGAACACACGCAACGATTGACGGGACTCACCGCCATTCGCGGTGCGCGCGTCTTTGACAGCGTGAACGCCAGGCTCACACCACCGTCAACGGTGTTCATCTGGAATGGGATGATCAGCGCCATCTACCCTGGTGAAACGGACATTCCCGATGACACCCGGGTGATCGACGCGGGCGGACGTACCCTGATTCCCGGCCTGTGGGACATGCACAACCACGTGGGCGCGCCCTACCTGCTCAATTACCTCGCCTTTGGTGTGACCAATGTGCGTGACATGGGTAGCGTCCACAAGGACCTGATGCCGCTGATTCAGGACCTGGATGATGACCGTATTGCCGGTCCAGACATCCACCCTATGGGCTTTATTGATCGCAAAGGTTTGTTTGCGGCACCGGTTGGGCGCCTTGCCGACACCCTGGACGAAGCACTGGCCCACGTGGATTTTTACGCCCGCCACGGCTACCGCGGCATCAAGATTTACAGTGCGATCAGACCCGATTGGATTACACCCATCGCTGCGGCAGCACACGCGCGCGACCTGCCGGTCGCCGGTCATATTCCGGCCTTTGTGTCAGCGCGCGACGCCATTGACGCGGGGTTCAATGAAATCACCCACGCCAACCAGTTTCTGCTGGCGTTCCTGGGCGGTGGCGAACTCGATACGCGGGGACCGGAGCGGTTTCTGGTACCGGGAATCCAGACAGGCAAGCTCGACATCAACTCCCCCCAGGTGAATGACTTTCTGGCGTTCATGCGGGAGCACAACGTCGCTCACGATACGACGCTCGCGGTGATCATGGAGATGTTCCGCAATCAACCCGGCGAGATCTCACCGATCTTCGCCGACATTGTCGACCATCTACCCGTCGCGATGCGCCGCCTGGCCATCATGTACGAGGGTTACAACCAGGGCCACGAGCCGGCCTTTGCCCGCTCTTCCGATGTGCTGCTCAAAATGATGGCCAAACTCCATGCCGAAGGTATCGCACTGCTGCCCGGAACCGACAGCTACATGCCGGGCATGACCCTGCTTCGGGAGCTGCTGTATTACGCCGAAGCCGGTATTCCGGCCGCCGAGGTCCTTCAACTTGGCACCATCGTCCCCGCTCGCCACATGGGCGTTGATCACCGTGTCGGTTCCATTGAAGTCGGCAAAGAGGCTCAAATGTTCCTCGTCGACGGCAACCCGCTGGAAGATCTGCACGCGCTGTATCGGGTGGCACAGGTCTTCAAGGGCAAAAACATGTACTACGCGCCGGACCTGCTACGCAGCCAGGGTGTGCGTCCCTTCTTTGACGCGGCCGAAGCGTCGCAGTAGCTACTGGAGGCGGCCATGACTGAGATACTCGGAACCCTGGACGAGCTGCCGGAGGATTATCGCCAGGCGCTGGCCACGCAGTCCCTGGCGCCGCTGTGGCCGAATCTTCGGGAGCTACTGCCCGCTGGCGCACCGAAACCCGTGACGCAGGTTGGACACTGGCCCTACGCCACGCTGCTACCGCTGCTTTTGCGTGCTGGGGAGCTCACTCCGGTCGAGAAAGCCGAGCGTCGCGTGCTCGTGCTGTCAGACCCTGGTCGCGGAGACGGTGCCATGCAGGCCACCTCGACACTGTACCTGGGGATGCAGTTGCTGCTGCCCAATGAGGTAGCGCCGTCCCACGTACACACACCCTCGGCGGTGCGTCTGGTGGTCGAGGGCGAAGGCGGCTACACGGTCGTTCGCGGCGAGAAGCTGCCCATGGAGCCCGGCGACATCGTGCTGACACCGGGGGGGCTGTGGCATGACCACGGGCATGAGGGGGATGATCCCGTGGTCTGGCTGGATATTCTGGATTTACCCCTGTTCGTTTACCTCGAAGGCTCCTACGCCAATCCCGGTCCCCTCCAGGATCAGCTACCCAGGGTGGACACGAGTCAGGCGGAGTACGCCGCTGCGGGTCTTGTACCCTCGCGCACATGCCAGCAGGCTCCTGTTTACCCTCAGCTTCGTTTTCCCTGGTCCCGCACCGAATCCGCACTGCGTGCCCTTGCGGCAACCACGGGGACAAGTGCCGAACTGGACTACGTCAACCCGGAAACGGGCCTGGACGTGCTGCCCACGCTCGGACTGACGGCAATGTACCTTCCCGCCGGCACAACCCTCGCGCCTCCCCTGCGCTCGACATCGGCAGCGTTTCATGTGGTTGGCGGCGCAGGAGCCAGCGTGATCAATGGTCGTGAGGTGAACTGGACTGACAAGGACACCTTCTCGGCACCGGTATTCGCATCTATGACCCACACGGCGGTCACCGACACGTTTCTGATCCGCGTTGAAGACCGCCCATTACAACAAAAGCTCGGCTTTTATGAGGAACGCCCCCAATGACCGACTGGCTATTCGCCCCGCCCGCTACTCCGACAATTGCCATCGACGGAGTCGACGAAGCCTATCCCGTACGCAGAATTTTCTGCGTTGGACGCAATTACGTAGCCCACGCCATAGAAATGGGTGTGGCCGTCGACCGGGAGGCCCCGTTTTATTTCACGAAGTCGGCCCACGCAATCTGTCCCTCCGGCACCACCGTCGCCTACCCACCGGGAACAGATAACTATCACTACGAAATGGAACTGGTCGTCGCCGTGGGTGCCGAGGTCTATCAGATCAGTCCGGAGCAGGCCCCTGCGGCCGTCTACGCCTATGGCTGCGGTCTGGACATGACCCGCCGCGACCTGCAATTGGCGGCACGGGAGAAACAGCGCCCCTGGGATCTCGGCAAGGACTTTGAAGACTCTGCCGTGATGGCACCCTTTGCCCTGGCCGCCCAATTTGGCGAACCGGGACCGCAGCGAATCCAGCTAAAGGTCAATGGCGAAGTCCGTCAGGACGCCCATATCGCCGACCTGATCTGGTCGGTGCCAGAGCTGGTGAGTCACCTCTCGGGCTACTACCACCTGGGTCCGGGCGACCTGATCATGACGGGCACGCCTGCAGGCGTGGGACCGCTGGTTCCCGGCGACAAGGTTGAGGGCTCCATTGATAGACTGGCGCCGGTGGCGCTGACCATCGGTGCCGCGCAGTAATGCGTTTTTACGGCTACTTCCGCTCGTCTGCAGCCTATCGCTGCCGCATTGCCCTGAACCTCAAGGACATCAACTACGAATTTGTTCCCGTGCATTTGCGTCGCGGGGGCGGCGAACAGCATCAGCAGGCCTACCGGGACAAGAACCCGCAGAGACTGGTGCCACTGTTGGAGCATGGCGATTTTCGCGTCGCCCAGTCCCTCGCTATTATCGAGTGGCTCGACGAGCAGTTCCCTTCGCCGCCCTTGCTGTCCTCTGATGTCAACACGCGTGCCACCGAACGTGCCTTTGCCCAGATCATCGCCTGCGATATTCATCCGTTACAGAACCTGCGCGTGCTGGAGTATCTACGCACGGAACTGCAGGCGGACGAGGACGGGGTCGAGGCCTGGTGCCAGGAGTGGATCAGCCGGGGCCTGAATGCCTGCGAGGCGTTACTGGCGCAGCAACCCGGTCATACGTTCTGCTTTGGAGAGCGTCCGGGCCTGGCAGATATCTGCCTCATACCCCAGCTCTTCTCGGCGCGGCGCTTTGGTGTCGACCTGAGCGCCACACCCAATCTGCTGCGTATAGCCGCAGCCTGTGACGACCTGGAGGCCTTTGGGGCTGCGCACCCCGCACGACAACCCGACAGCGAATAACAAGCAAAAAGGAAGCACCATGGGTCAACATATCCTCATCGCCGGTGGCGGTATCGGCGGCCTGGCGGCGGCCGTGGGCCTCGCGGGCAAAGGGCATCGCTGCACCGTGCTCGAAAAGTCCCGCCAGCTCGGTGAAATTGGCGCCGGCATCCAGCTCGGTCCCAACGCCTTTCACGCCTTCGACTATCTGGGCGTCGGCGATGCGGCGCGCAAAATGGCGGTCTACATTGATGCATTGCGCCTGATGGACGCTCTCGCCGGCGAAGAAATCACCCGCATTCCCCTCGACGAAAAATTCCGCAGCCGCTTTGGCAATCCCTATGCCGTCGTCCACCGCGGCGAATTGCACCGCGTGTTTCTCGACGCCTGCACCGCCAGCGATCAGGTGACCCTGAGGACAGAAGCGGAAGTACGGGACTACGAAAATCATGGCGATCATGTCGTGGTTGCCCTCGCCGACGGGGAACGCATCAGCGGCGATGCCCTCATTGGAGCGGACGGATTATGGTCGAACGTTCGTGGTCGGGTCGCGGGAGATGGTCCTCCGCGCGTGTCCGGACACACCACCTATCGTTCTGTCATTCCGGTGACAGACATGCCCGAGGACCTGCGCTGGAACGCCGCAACACTGTGGGCCGGCCCCCGCTGCCACATCGTTCACTACCCTCTTTCGGGGTGGAAACTCTTCAATCTCGTGGTGACCTACCACAACGATGCTCCGGAGCCCGTTGCCGGCAAACCGGTAGGCATCGACGAAGTGAGAAGAGGCTTTGAACATGTACACCCGCATATTCGCCAGGTGATCGAGTGCGGCCGGGACTGGAAACTCTGGGTGCTGTGCGACCGCGACCCGACGCTTGACTGGACCGATGATCGCGTTGCACTGCTCGGTGATGCCGCGCACCCCATGTTGCAGTACTTCGCCCAGGGCGCCTGCATGGCCATGGAGGACGCGGTCTGCCTGGCCACAGAACTGGACAACGACGCTGACATTCCTTCGGCGCTCAAGCGCTACGCCGAGCGGCGACGACTGCGTACCGCCCGAGTACAACTGCAGTCCCGGGCCATCGGCGAGCATATCTATCATCCCGACGGCGCCCATGCCGCGCTGCGCAACGCGGTTATGCGCGAAAAAACGGCGGAAGACTGGTACGACATCATTGCCTGGTTATATGGATCCACCGGACTGGATGGAGTGCCAGCATGACCAAGCTCACGGAGGGTGCTGATCGCGAAACGTCTATCGCCCCTGCAGACGGCGAAGCACTCGCTGAACGACTGCTGCACAGCTCAGGTGCTGGCAATGGTCAATTGCTGGTCGTGTTTCTCTGCCTGTGCCTGAACGCACTGGACGGGTTCGACATCACGATGATGGCCGTGGTCGCCAGCGAGGTGGCCCAGGCACTGCAGTTAAGCGCCGACCGCCTTGGCCTCGTGTTCAGCTTTGCCCTCGCAGGCATGATGCTTGGCGCCACACTCATCGCACCTCTGGCAGATCGGTTCGGTCGCCGGCCGGTCATGCTGAGCTGTGTGTTGGTCGTCGCGGTGTCGATGCTGATGACCGCTGCTGCCACGCAGCTGTGGCACTTCCTTCTACTTCGCCTGATAAGCGGCCTGGGCGCCGGTGCCATCATCGCCTCGCAGGCCGCCCTTACCTCAGAGTACAGCCCGGAACGCTACCGCGCCCTGTCGGTGGCCGCGGCTACCGCCGGGTATCCCCTTGGCGCCGTCGGCACAGCCCTGGTAGCCGGCTGGGTGCTTCCCGAGCATGGCTGGCAGGGACTCTTCCTGTTGGGGGGCGTCGTCACGCTCTGTTTTGGCCTGGTGTGCCTGCGTTATTTGCCGGAATCGCTTAAGTACCTGCTCGTAGCGCAGCCCGTGGGTGCACTTGATTCCGCCAACCGCATCCTGGATCGTCTTGGCCTTGGCACCCTGACCGCCTTGCCCGCAACCGGCGGCGAACCCGGCGACGAAGCAACACCAGAACACCGGCAGGTTGCGAGCCTGCTGACACCAGAGCTGCGCGGCCGCACGCTGACCCTGTGGACGCTGTTCTTTTTCTGTTTTCTTGCGCTCTACTTTCTGCAGAGCTGGCTGCCCCGACTATTGGAAACCGCGGGTCATGATGCGCAGACTGCACGCACCGCATTCCTGTTATTCAACCTGGGTGGAGTTGTGGGCATTGTGGTACTGGGAGGATTGTCCCTCGGCTTTCACCTGTCGCGCACCATAGGGCTGTTTCTTGGAGTTGCCTCAGGTGGAATGCTCTGCCTTGCAATGCTCTCAGCCAATGCCAGCGCGGCGCTGGTGCTCGCGCTGCTTGTCGGTTTTGTGCTGCAGGGCGGATTTGTCGGCCTCTACGCGGTCAGCGCCAAGGCTTATCCCACGTCGACTCGCAGTACGGGAATCGGCTGGGCCGTCGGCGTCGGTCGTGCCGGCGCGGTAGTGGGACCACTGTTGGTGGGCTACCTGATCAGCTTTGGTACGGGCCTTACGCAAACGTTCCTGATCTTCAGCGTACCGCTACTGATGGCCAGCGTGCTTGCGCTCAGATTTCCTGTGCGTTGATGTTTTGTAACTGCGGTGTGCCGAACTGGTTTGCGTAGGCGTGCACCGCAGGGGTTCCCCCGAGATGCATGACAAGAATACGTGCGCTGGCCTCAAAGTATCCCTGCTCGGCCAGATCGCGCAGGCCGCGCAGAGCCTTGCCCTCGTAAACGGGATCCGCAACCAGGCCCTCAGCCTGGGCAAACTGCCGTATGCCCTCCATGGTGCGCTCATCCGCCACGCCATAGGCGCTCTTGTCCGCAGCAATGACCGTCACATCGTCGGGTGTAACTCTTACGTCGAGTCCCAGTAGAGCCAGGCTGTCATTGGCCATCTGCAGTACACGAGCGCTCTTGATCACGGTTTCTTCGTCATCCGCGATACCGATCACCCGTGTTTGCTCTCCCAGGGCCCGCAGCCCCGCCAGCAAGCCTGCCTGCGTGCTGCTACTGCCTGTGCAATGCAGAATGTAATCAAACGGTTTCCCCAGATCCGCTGCCTGTTTGGTCAATTCGGCTGCGCAGACCATATATCCCAGACTTCCAAGAGGGTGCTCTGATGCTCCCCCGGGGATGGCATAGACCCGCCTGCCCTCGTTTTCCAGACGCCGGGTGAGGTCTGCCAGGGGAGACTGATCGTCTATGGGGCGAGGGGTTTCATCCACAAATAGCTCGGCACCCATGAGGCTGCTCAACAGAATATTCCCGGTCTGCCGGTAGAACTCTCCGGCGTCGCGCGTCCAGCCCGAGTGAAGCAGCGCGCAGCGCAACCCACTACGCGCCGCTGCCGCCGCCGTCTGGCGAGTGTGATTCGACTGCAGGGCGCCAATCGTGACCAGGGTGTCAGCGCCTGCTCGAAGCGCATCACCGACCAGAAATTCGAGCTTGCGTGTTTTGTTGCCGCCACCGACCAGCCCGGTCAGATCGTCGCGCTTCATCCAAAGGTCCAACCCGAGAAGGCGCGAGTAGTTCCTTAGCTGATGTAACGGCGTCGGCAGTTGAGCCAGATTCGCCCGCGGCTGAGTGGCTATGTGAGCTAAAAGATCCATGGTTTGCATCCATCAGACATCCGTTTCGCCGTCGGTTCACCTGCCCGACGCACTATCGGAACCATCATCGACTCCCACTCTTCAGGGCCGCGTGAAGGGCCGCAGCGATCGCAATATCCTCACAACCCAGGCCCATCGAACGGAAGAACGCACACCTCTCGGGCGGCGGTGCCGTGCCCGCTGCGAGCGTCGGCAGATCACCGCGCAACGTGTCGGCTGACCAGCCGAAAGCGGTGGCGGCCTTCATCTCTGCGGCAAGGCCCGGAGTGGTCTCGGCATAATCACAATACACATCGAGGGCGCTCAGGGACTCCGGGGGAACTTCATGGGCACCGGGTGCGTTGGTAGAAATCGATGTAACGAGCGCCGCGCTCTCGAGTAGGCGAGGATCGACAACAGGCTCAGCTGAGGATGTACATAAAAGTACAACCTGCGCACCCGCCGTCGCCTGCTCTTTCGACGCGGCAACCACCGTACCCGGTACAACCTGCTCAATCGTATCTGCTCTGCTGGCAGCGGCCGGTGACCAGCATCGAATTTCTGTCCATGCGCGCAGCGGTGCCGCCAACCGCAGATGCGCGAGTGCTACGGGACCGCTGCCGATCACGGTCAAGATGCCCCCTTGCTGTGGCGCCAGTAGATCGACGGCCAGCGCGGTTGTGGCGGCCGTGCGTTCAACGGTAAGCGCCATGGCATCGCAAAGCAGCAACGGCATACCGTCGGTGCTGCTCATCAGCAATGTCCACGCGGTGACCTTAGCGCCAGCGGAATTGGGCAGGTAGGGCGAAAGCTTGGCGCCAAACACCGGCGGCTCCGCGAGAGCCGCCGAATAATTGATGAAATCCCCAGCACCGTCCATATCGGGAAGCACCGTCAGAACCTGGGGGGGCTGGACGACATTGCCCTGCGCAAAAGACGCAAAGAGTGATCGCATCACAGCAACCGCGTCCACATGAGCAAGCCACTCGGAAACTTGCGGTGCGGTCAGTATTTGCATTGATAGTCCTGCGGGTAGGTGACACGGTGGGCGAGAGGAATCAAACAGTGCGACCCGCTCCCGTCCACCTGTGTGTCAGAACCGGTACGTCACCTGCGCACCGATAGTCCGCGGCACATTGATCCACCGCCCGTAGTACCGCAGGTCCGCACCGTTCACGTCATACAGAAAAGCCGGATTGTTTCGAATACCAGTCACGGCATATTCATTGGTGAGGTTGGTGGCGTACACGGCAGCGGTCCATTTCTCGCCAGACAAGGTTCCCGATAATCCATGGGTGGAATACGAAGACAGTTTTTCACCGAAGGAACGCATTCCGGTAGTGCTGAGCATATCGCCCGTGTAGGTGATGTTGTAGTTGATCGACAGATCCAGCCCCTGACCTACCATCGTGCTGTAGGTGACGCCAACGGCGCCGGCATGCTCCGGCGACGCCGCCAGTCGGTCACCGGGCTCACCGTCTTCACGTCCCACCAGCCCCGGTGCAAGGGTTGTGAGCTCTGCCTTGGTGTAGGCGTAATTCGCATTGATGGACCACTGGTCCGTCAGCTGACCGCGCAGTGACAGTTCAACGCCTTTGCTCTCGGCTTCACCACCGTTACTGGTGATACGTAGCGCACCAATTTCAGTGAAATCCCGAATCTGGATGTCTTCCCAGTCCACCTGGTAAAGCGCCGCACTCAACGCGAGACGACCCGAGAAGAGTTCGCTGCGCAAACCCAGTTCATAGTTGGTTGTGGTGTCGGGGAGAATCTGAATCTCATCCGGTTGGCCACAGGCCTGGGATGGCACTTCAGAGCACGGCGGCACCGGGTTGATACCACCGCGTCGGTAGCCCTCGCTGAGCGTAAAGTAGACCATCAGGTCGTCGCTGAACGTATAGCTGGTATTGAATTTGTAGAGACTGCCATTGTCGGAGGATTTGTTGGTGGGACCTGCCAGCGGAATTTCGTCGGGGCCAGCCAGACCAATCAGAGTAAAAAAGGTCGGAAACGTCGTGAGCACCGTCAACTCATCGTCGTAATCATAAAATCTCGCGCCGACGGTTGCTTGCCAGTTATCGGTAATTTGATAGCCCAACTCGCCGAAAAAGGCATTTTCTGTGGTTTCACCCTCTCGCGTCTGTATGAGCAACATCTCGTCGGGGCGGTTGATACCAAAGAACTCCGGCAGGCCAGGCGCAAACTCCCGAATATCCTGATCCAGCGTCGACTCGTTGTAGAAGTACCCGACGATCCAGTTGATCGGACCCTCGTGGGTAGACACCATGCGCAGTTCGAGGGTGGTGTTGTCCCGATTCACTTCATCGCGCGTAAACGCTGAAAAGTTCGGGTAGAGCTCATATCCCAGCTCCAGCAGCAGGTTCAGGTCGGTTCCATCGCGTTGACCCAGATTCTCAGACTCGGAAAAGCCCGCCGCGAGCACGAGGTCGGCAAACCCGATATCCGAGGTTACTTCCAGCGTGATCAGCTCGTCCGTCCGGGTGTTCGGCTCTTCATAACGATAGCCGTTCTCATACTTGCCGGTCTGGAACGTGTCGGGACCCGCCACATCCGGATAATAGTGTACGAGGCTTCGGCCACCGGAGCTCTGTTCCTGGTAGAAGTAGGTGAGCGTTGCATCGAACAACTCCGAAGGCGCATACCGGAGTGCGATTTTTCCCGATTCAATTCTCGAATCGTTGGCATCTTCTACGGTACGAAGGTTTGCCGCTACATCGGCGGGGTCGTCAAAATCTGGTTGTGGGTTCGAGACACCAGGTTCCTGCAGGACGTAAACATAGTCGATAAAACCTGGCATCTCCTGCACGTTGACACTCGCGCGAAGCCCGAGCTGCCCGTCCAACAACGGCAGATTGAGTGTAGCGCCCCCTTCAAAACCGGCATCGTCACCCTCGGCAATCTGCGACAGCCCACCGCGAACCTCGGCGCTGAATTCATCGAGGTCCACCGCCTTGGGTATGTAGCGTACGGCACCACCCAGCGTGCCGGCACCATAGAGCGTGCCCTGGGGTCCGATGAGCGCCTCGACCCGCTCGATGTCATCAAGGTTGAGGTCGATGTATACCGGCACGTCGCCAATGTACGTTTGCACCGTGCCGCCAGGACCGCGGGGCTCATCGAACGCATTGGTGTTCAAACCACGAACAATTATTGGCGTACCGGCGCGGACTCCCTGGTCCAGCACCGTCATACCGGGCACCCACCGGGCCATATCGACAAGGTTGTCTATCTGCAGCTCTGCCATCTGGTCGGCGGTGACGGCAGAAATATTCAAGGGAATATCCTGCAGGTCATTCGCCCGACGGGTCGCCGTTACCAGAATTTCTTCGATAACACCCGTGTTCTCCTGAGCCACGGCGAGTTGGCCAAGCATGAGGGCCGTTGGCAAACCTACGGCTGATGCGACCGCCACATTGAGCGTTTTTTTGCGGGGGCGGAGTATTTTCGGCTTGCTATCCATGTTGCTGATCCCTCCAGTGTCGATGAACGGCCATGGGATTACCGTGGCTATGCCGGGCATCTGCCAGGATGCACTTCAGGGCACCGGGCGTTGCCAAGCAACTCCCGAACGAGCGTTCCATATAATCAGTATGGTGTCAATCAGTATAATGATTTTATTTGGCGGCAGCCTTTTCTTGTTGCAGGACACCCCTGGAACCCGCCTCAGCCCATTGGCGGTCTGGCCTGACCCGCTGATCAGGCGCAAGCTGATACGCTTAAGGCACTAATCATGGCCACGCGGGGCTGGTGCTGACGATGTTGCAGGGGCGATACACCATGTTGCTGCTGGCACTGCTGTGCCAGGCAACCCATACGATAGCTGACGGCACAGACGCGACAGCGGCGGCGCGCGAGGACCTGGCAAAACGATTGAACGTGTCGCCGGCGCAGATTTCCGTGCTGTCAGCGACTCTCAACGATGTGCCCGGCGCCCCCCATAGCTGTGCCAGAATGGGTGCAGACGTGGCGGAATCCATGAATAAAGGTGCTGCGCTGGTACTGATCGTAGACGGCCAAAAGCACTACTACTACGCAGCCGAGGGTGAGACTTACCGCTATTGTGAGCTTCCCTCCACAAAAAAAAGGGGGCCGGTAAGGCCCCCTGATAGCTGAATCCGCCCCGGTCGGGGCTTGCGCTCTTTTTAACGAGCCTGGATCAGCATGGCTTCGGAACCCTCCCGGGCTCCGCCACGGGCACCAGCGCCACGATCACCATTGCTGAACAGCAGCAGACCAGTCTCGGGGGTATTGCCCTCGAATGTGTCGAAGTCCAGCACAGTTACCCTGGCACGATCGCCACCGGCTACATCCACAGGGTCGAGTACATAGTAGCGCTCACCCAGAGGCGTAACAGTGATGTCGCTTACCACATCACCAGGACCACCGAAGTAGAAGTCAAAGGCCTCTACCTGCATATCCACGTTCGTAGCCAGCATATCGGTACCGGTCAGCCCCACCTGCTCCGCACAGATCGTCAGAACCGTGTTGGCCGTATTGGTCGCATGCTCAGCGTAGAAGAACGCGTCAATCGTGCCCGCCCCCAAATTCCACGAGAGCGTTAACTGACGACCGTCGTCGATCGTGTTGAGTGCCCCTGTCGAGAATACGGACTGGTCATTGTTGAACACCTGATAGTCAAAGACACCGTCCTGATCTGTATCCAGAGACACAATCAGCTTGATGGGCAACAGATGAGTCTGCCGCTCCCAGGTGTTGATTGCGAAGGTCCAGATGAACGAAGGCTCGGCAGAGCAGAAACCCGCGGGCACCGGTATGGTGTTCACACCCACCGCCCGGATATCCGGGGTCGGAGCCTGTTCACCAGCACCGCCTTTGGGCAACACTCCGCTGGTTGCGACCAGAGCGTAAAAATCGTTCTGGGCCGTACCGACGCCATTTCGATTGTCGACGGTGTAGCTTGCCTCGGTTCTGCGACGGAAGCTGACATAGCTGTCATAAGCCGGACGCCCACGTGAACCGAAGGAGCGTTTGCCCGGACCGCGGGTTTTCAGGTTCGCCGACTTGCGGGGCAGCACCTGCCAGGGCACATGTACCGATTCAGCTCCCGACGCGAAGGTCAGGTAACCATCGTACTCCTGGGCATTCAGCAGTGAGGGGTCGGCGCCACCGCTACCGGAGTTCATGGTGTTCCCACCAAGGTTTTCTCCGTTGATAAGCAGGCTGACCGGCACAGTTTCTGTATCGCCCGCGCCAACGGTGATCGAACTGGTCACCACCACATCAATCGCCCCGGAAGCCTCATCGGCGGGATCGCGGAAGCTCGCGGTGACGTCGTACGTGCGCGACTCGCTGGAGTAGTTGGTTATCTCCAACTCTTTTGCCACCTCGGTAGATGCCGAGTGGACATCAACAAAGCCGAAGCTGAGTGCACCGGACTTACCATCCTTGTCCCAGACCCCCGTAGACGCCGTCGCCGCACGATCCACGCGTACTTCACCACCGCCGATTCGGGTGATGGGTGCGGGACCCGAGAAGGCATCCGTGTCGATGTCTGTTTCGCCGGTGTTGATCAGGCGAGCCTTGATCTCGTGGGGCTCAAGCGCCGGTTCCGACGAGAGCAACAACGCCGCAGAGCCCGTCACCATGGGAGCGGCCCCCGAGGTGCCACCGAATGGCTCGGTACCCGTACCGCTGCCGGCAACGGCCGAAATGGATGCGCCAGGTGCGCCGATCTCTGGCTTGATCTGGTTGTACTCGTTGCTCGGGCCACGTGAGGAGCTACCCACAAGCGTACCGGCCAGTTGCAGCCCATTCTCTGGATCTACCGTCGCCAACTCACCGAGTTGGGTCTTCATGGCAAGGGAATTAGCCTGGCTGATCATGTAGCCGGGAATCGTTGTACTTGAGCCATTTGCCCCACCACCGCCGGCAAACGGGTCTCCCGGAGCGACCAGACCAATGATACCAACCTCGGCACCGGCTTCTCCCACATTGAGAATCTTGGTACCAAACTCACAGCCACCGCGATCAACCAGAACCGTCTTGCCGGTCAGGCTTCCCGGTGCAAAGGGCAGACAGCCATCGAGGTTACCGCCGGCGCCATCCGCGTACTGGAGGTCACCACCAACTACGCCCGCCGGATCGACTGACCAGGGCTGAAAAATCGCGGGATAATCTGTTCCCTCAACCGTAATGAAAGGCAGCTCTGCGGAGGGCACTTGAGTCTGCGCCACTGACAGCGCCGAAGGCGCAGCACCGGGCGTACCCGTGATATAGGGTTTGTCGCCGCTGTTACCCGATGACGCCACGGTCAACACGCCGATCTTGCTTGCGTTGTCGACCGCGGTGGACAGGTCGTCATCAAAGGGCTGACCATAATTGGAGCCCAGAGACATGTTGACGATATCCATGGCATCGCTGACGTCGCCGTCCCCGTTGGGGTCCACGACCCACTCCATACCCTGAATCAGGGCGATACCGGAGCAGGATGTCGAGACAGACGAGCAGACTTTCACAGCGTACAGGTCAACGCCGGGAGCCACGCCGCCAACACCGCCGATGATGTCAGCCACGTGGGTACCGTGACCCGAGGCTGGGCCATCATCCAGGGGATCCGGGTCGGCGATTTCGGGACCATCAGGCCACACGCTACCCGTGAAGTCGTAGCCACCAACGACTTTCGCCGTGGGGAAACTCCCGGGCTCAATAACATCCGGGTTGTCTGCGGCGTAATCCGCCGGGTTGCCGGAGCCGCCGAGAGCCGCGTGGTAATAGTCGATGCCGCTGTCGAGCACCGCAACACGGACGCCCGCGCCATCTACGCCTGCACCCTGAACGGCAGCCGCGCCGATATAGGGAACGGTTTCAGACAGGTCCAGTTGGTAATCCTTGACCAGGGAAACTCTTGAGACGTCGTCGTCACCGAGCAGCGCGCCCTCCTGGCCTGCGTTCACTTCCATCACAACCGCGTTGAGCACCAATTGGGTAGACGTGACAAAACGTGCGCCCGGCGCCAGGGATTCTGCGCGCTTGAGAAATGCGTCCTGTTGCGCCATGAGGGCAGTCTTTCGCCCCACGATGCCAGCCTGGCTCTTGTCGGCAATTGCCGCCGCCGGCTCGCCTTTGAGTCGCACAAGCACGTTGATGCGATCTGTCGACTGGGCCAACGCGGCACCCGAGATGGATTGCTGCACCGGAGACGAGAGGCGTTTGTCTGCAATGCTGGCAGGCAATGCGGCTGTCATGCGTTCTGCGAGGCGGTCTTGAGCAACGGCATGGGAGACCAGGCCGGGCATAAGGGTTGCAAGACCCAGGGCGACACCGCAGTACAGGCCGGAGCGCTTGTGGCGCTCATACCGGCTTGTGCGGTAACAGGATGGTTCGAGGGTGTGTTTAACGTTCTCAAGCATAAAGGGTTTACTCCCCATGGGGTGACTGTTTGAAAGTGACGTTAATTCAGCGTTGATTGATTATCGTTCGCCTCCGTGACCATAGTTAAGTCGTTCTGATTTCTCAATGAAAAAAAGCCGCGCGGCAACAAACCGCGCGGCTTTCTCTACGAATGTACGCCAAAGGGCGCACTATGATCCTTTGCCGGGTCAGGACTGCTTGCGCCGTACCAGCAGGGATCCCAACATACCGATAGCAATCAGGCCCAGTGTTGCGGGAGTCGGTACCGCTGGCCCGAACGCCGTGACTTCCCAAACACCGTCGAACACGTCACCACCACCGAAGCTGTCAACGCGACCGTCAAAAATCGTTACAGGGTTGAAGGGGCTGAAGGTATCAATTACAAAGTCGATAAACCCAAGCTCACCGAAGAAGAACGTCAACTCAGGAAGGAATGGGTAGTCCGTATCCTGCTCGTCGACAAAAGTCTGGCCGAAGAGTGACAGCGACAAGTCAAAAAGGCTCTCGTCAAGAAAAACCTCTTCTTCTGCCGCGTCCACATCGTCCGTGTCATAAGTGACGTCGATAGATCCCGTCTCGTCGATAACGTCCTCGGCGTAACCGAAGTAATCCACGATGGCCACGTCAAAGGTCTCGGTAATCAGCGCTGCCTGCGCGTTGGTCACCAGCGCCATCGCCAGAACGCCAAAAATAGCAGATAGGAACTTGGGGGTGGACAGTTGCATTGTTGATCCTTAATCAAATGTGGTCGGTGTCAGCATCTAGCAATCGATGTGCCAGATTGGTTTTTCGGCGTGATTACAATGTGATGAAGTTCACAGCTTTACCCGGCTAATGCCATTCAGGGGGTTGGCTGTAAATTTTTTCGACACCGTCATTGGATGGACCACAGCATTGCCCGTAAGATCATGCCGAATCCATCCGCCGGGGAATCGCTCTTTGAAATACGTCCCATCGCACCGCCCGAGCTGGGGCGTCGACAGCCCAGCCTGGTCTGAGTCACCTACCCGGCGTCAATCTCGCGGGCAACTCTGCCGCGGTGCCCTGCTGGCGGCTTTGAGCAAACTAATTCTCTGCGCACTACCCTCCTTCGCCGCCTCACCCAACATCCTGCTGGTCTACGTCGATGACCTGGGCTATGGAGATACAGCGGTCTATGGCCACACGGTAGTAAAAACCCCGCATATTGATAGCCTGGCCGCCGAGGGTCTGCGCTTCACCCAGTTCTACGCGCCATCGGCGCTGTGTTCTCCCTCCCGCGCCGGGCTGCTCACGGGTCGCACCCCCTACCGCACCGGCGTGCGGGACTGGATACCGCCGGATTCAGATGTCTCGCTGGGCCGCAACGAAACCACGCTGGCGGACCTGGCAAAACAGGCGGGCTATCGCACCGCGGTGATCGGCAAGTGGCATCTCAACGGTGGCCTGGGTATGGCAGATGCACCCCAACCCCGGGACTTTGGTTTTGACTACCAGTACGGGCTGGACGCCTGGGTGAAAAATGCGGCGGTCGCCGCCAGCGGCAAACCGCGCAGCGGGCCCATGTACCCCGACAATATGTACCGCAACAATCAGCCCATCGGTGCCACGGACCGCTACAGCGCCGAGCTGGTCAGCGATGAGGCCATCGGCTGGCTTAACCGTGACGACGCACCGTTCTTTTTACTGCTGACCTACAGCGAGGTGCACACGCCGATTGCCTCGCCCCCGCAATACCTGCAGATGTACCAGCAGTTTCTGACGCCCGAGGCGCGCGCCAATCCCCTGCTCTTCTACCGGGAGTTTGTCCACCGCCCGTGGCGTGGGCGTGGCGAGTACTACGCCAGTATCAGCTACCTCGACGCGCAGCTCGGACGTGTGCTGGAGCACTTGCGCAAACAGGGCCTACTGGACGACACGCTGGTGATTTTCAGCAGCGACAACGGCCCGGTCACGGATGCGGCGATCACACCCTGGGAGCTCGGGATGGCCGGTGAGACCGGGGGTTTGCGCGGTAAAAAGCGTTTTCTGTTCGAAGGCGGCTTGCGCGTGCCGGGCATCATCAGGTACCCCGCGCTGGTTGGTGCGGGCACGACGGTAGACGAACCGGTCACGGCTCTAGACCTGTTCCCCACCCTGGCGGAGATTCTCGCCCAGGAGTTACCCGACCGTACGCCCATCGACGGCCAGTCGCTATTGCCTTTGCTTCGAGACGAAACGTGGCAACGGCAGCAACCCCTGTACTGGGCGATCGAGACACCCGATGGCATGGAGTACGCCTTGCGCGACGGCGACTGGAAGCTGATCCTCGACGGCAATGCGCAACCCCGCTACCTGTTCGACCTGAGCCGGGATTTCTACGAGGTGAACAACCTGCTCGACAGCGAACCGCAACGCGTGTCAGCAATGACCGCTGCTTTCACGGCGTATCAGAACAGCGTCGATAAAGACCCGCTAAGGCAGCAACGCGAGCGCAATGGTGCGACGCACGCCGCCGGGCCCGGTGCCTAGCGTTTAACTGCGCAGTCCTGCGATCAGGTCGATCCACAGGTCCGTCGCCGCAAAACCAAAAACAAAAGCCGGGCGCAGAAATATCCAGAAAAGTCCGAACCATGTGAGGCCATGAACGCGGCCCAACACCCGGCGATCATGCCAGATCAGGGCGCCGATCAGTGCCAGGCTGGCGACCAACGGAAAAGGCGGAAAACCCCAAACGATACCGCAGCGCGCCGTGGCGGGGTCCATGATCGCGACGAGCGCGAGCAGCATGGCGCGCTTGTGAAACACCGCATCGGCACGCCGGGCAATGGCCAGCGTGTAGAACACCACGAGCCCCGTAAGATCCGAGATCGGAAACGCCACAAACTGCTCGATGCTGACACCGGGAATAGCCGACACCCCGCGCTCAAGGGCATCGCCGGCCATCAGCACCCCGGTGACAAGCATCAGGGCAACAACGACGAGACTGAACTTGCCCAGCGCGATGTGCAGGCTTCGATGATCGCGACCAATCAGCGACGCCTGTACAATGAACAGCACAAACCAGGCGATAAAAATAACGCCGTGCAGATGGTAAAGCAACGGCAGGTCCAGAGGGTTCTGCCCCCGCGCCAGCGCCGCGGAGCCAAAGCCCAGGATCACCAGTATCAGCATCACTGCGCCCATCAGAGGATAGAAGCGATGCCCGGTATCGGTATGCGTCATATACAGCCTCTTTTTATTGTTCCGAGAACCAGGGGGCAGATATCCACAGCCTAGCATGGCGTCCAGTCTGCCTGGCGCGACGGACCGGGCGCCTGTCTCTGCCGCGTTCGCAGCCAGCGCCGCCATGATTTAAACTGGGCGGCCAATAAACCCGACAAGGCCATCGTCAGTGGTATTCACGATAGGACTGTCAGTGCAGAAGTTAACCCGCCTGAAGCAACGCTTTACACGTATTTTCTTTATCGGCGTCGCGCTGGGCACAGCCGGTATGCTTTGTTCGCTGCCGCCGGCCCTGGCCCTCAACCCCGAGCGCCAGCCCAGCCAGCACACTATCGACGTTCTCGGGCAGAGTGATGGCCTGCCCTCCGAGGCGATCTGGACCACGCTGGAAGGCCCCCAGGGCTTCCTCTGGGTCGGTACGCGGGGCGGCCTGGCCCGCTTCGACGGCGCCAGCTTTCGCGTCTACAACAGACGCAGTCATGCCGTTTTTCGCAACAACGACGTGCGCAGCCTGGCCTGGGGCCCCGACGGCGAACTGTGGATCGGCACCTATGGTGGCGGTGCGCTGCGCATGGTCGATGGTGAGTTCGAGGTTTTCGACCAGGAACAGGGGCTGGCGGGCAACGAGGTCTACGAGATTCTCGTCGCTGGCGATGGCGCTATCTGGTTCGGCACCACCGCGGGTGTCACGCGCCTGAAAGATGGCAAGACCACCACCCTGACCACTGACGATGGCCTGCCGGGCAGTCGCGTGCTGCGCATCGCAGAGGCCGCGGACGGAACTATATGGTTCAGCTCCCTGACAGATGGTCTGAGCTGGTTCGACGGCGACCGTATTCGCGTTCTGGACAAGTCGTCGGGCCTGGATTCCAACGAGATTCACCTGCTGGTGCGCGACGAGATGCTCGGCGTGATCGCCGGTACGGCGGGCGGTTCGCTGTACCAGCTTGCCAGCAACGGCGTGGCCACGCCCATTGGTCGCGACCACAGCACGATCGTCGAGGAGTTGCTGCGCGACCGCGACGGCAACCTATGGCTCGGTACCTACGGTGATGGCCTGTGGCGCATCACTCCCGACGGCAGTGAGGAACGCATTGCCGGGAACCACAAGTCGGCGCACGTCTTCGGTCTGCACGAAGACATCAAAGGTAACCTCTGGGCCTCGACCCCTGCCGGCCTGCTGCGCCTGCGCGACAGCGATTTTCTTTCCATAGGCGAGGCAGAGGGCGCGGCGGATTCGGTCTTTGTGGTCGCAGAGGATCAAAGCGGTGCCGTCTGGACCGGTGGGGAACACAAGGGGCTGTTCCGCATCAGTCGTGATCGCTCCGTAACCCAGCCCGTGGCCGAGCTGCTGGGCAAGAGTGTGTCGGCACTGCTGCCCGCCAGCAATGGCGACCTGTGGGTGGGTACCTTCGGCGATGGCATCTATCGAATCAGGGAAAACCTGGTCACCCGTATCGGGGCTGAGGAGGGTCTGTCGGGCCAACATATTATGGGCCTCACCGAAGCCCGGGATGGCAGTGTCTGGGTGGGCACGAATATCGGCACGGATCGCATCGACGTCACCACCAATCTCGCTCAAGCGGTACCAGGGCTCGAGCGCATCATTGTCCGGCACTTCAACCAGAGTCGGCGCGGACCTATGTGGCTGAGTACGGGTCAGGGGCTGATGCGTTACGACAACGGAGTTATTGATATCTGGGACACCAGCGACGGTCTCCCCGACCAGTTGATTACCGGGACCTACGAGGACGAACGGGGTGTGCTCTGGATTATCACCCGGGGCGGCGGTTTGGCACGCCTTGAGCAGGATGATCTCTTCGTTTACGGGCCCGAGGTGCTGCCCGTCCTGTCTGCTTTTGCCATTATTCAGGACAGCACACGCTACCTTTGGATTTCTGCATCCGACGGCCTGATTCGCATATCCCGCGATGAACTGGACGCCCATGCCGCGGGCGACCCCCAGGTGCCACGCTCCGTGCTCTACGACAAAAGCGACGGCATGCTGTCGACGCATTTCAGCGGTGGCTTTCAGCCCGGAGCCTGGGCCGCATCCGACAATCGCCTGTGGTTTGCCACCCAGCGCGGAGTGATGGCATTTGATCCGCGGGATCTGGTGGAGAGCCCAATAACCCTGCGCACCTTAATCGATGAAGTCCGTGTCGACGGTAAAGTCTTTCCCATCACCGACGGGCTGCGCCTGCTCTCATCCTTTGACACGCTGGAGATCGACTACACCTCGCCGGAGCTGGGCAATGCTGAAGGCGTGAGCTTCCGCTACCGCGTGGCGCCCATGGGCGTATGGGTGGATGCGGGCAAACGGCGCACCGCGTACTTCAGCGCCCTGCCTCCTGGCGAGACCCAGTTTCAGGTGCAGGCCCGGTATGGCTCGGCCCCCTTCCCTGTGGCGGAGGACGCGGGCGCCATTCTCAACGTCTACCGCAAACCGCGGTGGAGCGAGACCACCTGGGCCGTGCTCGCCGTGGTAATGGCTGTGATCGCGCTGCTGGTGGTGTCCCAGCGCATCATCACCAATCGCGCGCGCCAGCGCGAGAATGACCTGAAGCTGCTCGTGGACCTGCGCACCCAGGAGCTCAGTGAAGCCCTGGCTCGCGTCGAGGCCAGCTCGCGCAGCGACAGCCTCACCGGCCTGGCCAACCGCCGCCATCTTGAGGAGCGGCTCAAGGCCATCTGGAACATGGCCCTGCGCTCAAACAAGCGCGTGAGCGCGATCATGATCGATATCGACTGTTTCAAGGAATACAACGACAACCTGGGCCACTCGGCCGGCGACGAGTGCCTCAAGCGTATATCGTCGGCGCTGAACGATGGCCTGCTGCGCGAGCACGATGTGGTCGCCCGCTACGGCGGCGAGGAATTTCTTATTGTGCTGTACGACTCCGATGACGGCGGTACGCAGCTCGTCGCCACCCGAATCCTGGAGCGCGTGCGCCAACTGAAGCTGCCGCATCCTGACAGTCACGTCGCAGACATTGTGACGATCAGCGCGGGGCACGCCACCGGCTATGCCGAGCAAATGACCGATCCGCATGTGCTGGTGGATGCGGCAGACAAGGCTCTGTACCAGGCCAAAAAGGGTGGTCGAAACCGGATTGTGCGCATCGACCCGATGACGACCGGGAGCTGATATGTGCTAGCTTGGCTACGCATTGTTTTACCGCCTACGCCTGCGGTGCTTACTTAACCGCAAACAGTATTTTTGATTGATCGATGAATCCAGTGTCCGTATCCCCCCAGGTCCGCAAACCGCTACCAGCCCTTATTCTTATCGCTTCCTCCCTCGCTCAGGCCAGCCCCCATCCGGCCCAGCCGGCAATTGAGGAGGTCGCGGTATACGGTCGGGCGGTACAGCAGTTGGGCAACGCGCTGAGTGCCTCTGAAGGTCTTGTCGCCTACGATGATCTGCGCCTGCCGCCCCTGCTTCGCGCGGGGGAACTGGCCGAGGCCGTGCCGGGCATGGTCGCGACCCAACACTCGGGAACAGGCAAGGCGAACCAGTACTTTTTGCGCGGCTTCAATCTGGATCACGGTACCGACTTTGCCGCCAGCATTGATGGCGTACCCATCAACATGCGCAGCCACGGCCACGGTCAGGGCTATCTCGATCTCAACTTCATGATTCCCGAGCTGATTGAGTCCACGCGTTATCAAAAGGGTCCGTACCATGCAAAGGCGGGCGATTTTTCCGCCGCGGGTAACGTGGAGTTTCAACACTACGCGCGCCTGCAAGAGAACATCCTGCAGCTCACCGCAGGTGAATTCGGTTACCAGCGCGGTCTACTCGCCGGCACCGTAGATGCCTTCGGTGGCAGCGTGACCGGCGCCCTGGACATGACCCGCTACGAGGGTCCCTGGGAGCTGGACGAAGATCTGGACCAGCGAAAAGGTTACCTGGCCTGGCAGCGCCAGTTCGACGACATACAACTACGCCTGGCCTGGCAGGGCTATGACAGTGAATGGATCTCGACGGACCAGATTCCCCGGCGCGCCGTCATCAACGGCGACCTGAGCCCCTACGGGTTTGTCGATCCGGATCTGGGTGGCAACACCAGGCGCCATGCGTTTACTGCGTCCCTGACCAGCGAGAACTGGTCCGCTGGCGCCTACCACATCGATTACGACTTCTCGCTCTATTCCAACTTCACCTATTTTCTTGAAGACGAAGAGAACGGGGACGAGTTCGAGCAGCGGGACAAGCGCACGGTATCGGGGATCTGGGGCGAAGCCAGCCACAGCATCACCCTGGCCGGGCGCAACCTGATGCTGCGCTGGGGCGGCGACCTGCGCTATGACGATGTCGATGCCGTAGGCCTGTACCCGACGCGGGGCCGCACCCGCCTTGGCAGCGTACGCGACGACTCGCTGACCGAGAGCTCGGCCAGCCTGTGGCTACACGGCGAATGGCAGGCCACGGATCGCCTGCGCCTGAACGCCGGGCTGCGCGGCGACTACTACCGCTGGGACGTGGCTGCCCAGCTCGACGACAACAGCGGCTCGGGCAATGACAGCCTGCTGGCACCCAAGGTCGGCGCCGCCTGGCGCGCGACCGATTCACTGGAGTTCTACGCCAGCGCGGGCCGGGGTTTTCACTCCAACGATGTGCGCGGCGCGACGATCAGCGTCGATCCTGGCAGCGGCGACGCCGTGGACCCCGTGGACGTATTGATCCCCGCCGATGGCGCAGAACTGGGTATGCGTTTTGAACAGGGCGATCGTTTCAATGCCACACTGGCCCTGTTTGCCCTGGAGCTGGATTCAGAGCTGGTATACGTGGGGGATGCCGGCACCACGGAACCCAACGGTGCCACGCAGCGCCACGGCATCGAGGTCACGGCGTTCTGGCAGGCGACGCCCTGGTTGGCCCTGAACACGGCGTACACCGCTACCGATGCCGAGTTCAAACGCGATACGGGTGATGGCCGCCACATTCCCGGTGCCGTGCAGGACACACTCTCGATTGGCGCGAACATCACGAGCCAAAATGGTTTCAGTGCCAGCGCCCGCCTGCGCTACCTGGGCTCGGCACCCCTGATCGAGGACGACAGTGTGCGCTCAAATTCATCATGGCTGCTCAACGCCGGCGTAGCCTGGCGCCGCGACGCCATGGAACTGCGCCTGGATGTATTCAACTTGCTGGATTCCGACGACGACGATATCGCCTACTTCTACGCATCACGCCTTGGCAGTGAAGTACAGGGGGTCGACGACGTACACTTTCATCCCCTGGAGCCCCGCGCGGCGCGCCTGACCATGACGCTGCATCTGTAACCGAAGAGCCGTCAGGTCAGGTACTTCACCAGCTCCGCGGACACGCGCTTGAGATCACTCATGGTGACGCTCTGCTCTTCTACCGCCGCCGCGATATTGGACATGTTGGAACTCACGTCGCTGATGCTGGTGGAGATTTCGCCGGTGGAGTTCACCACGCCACCAATGCTGTCGCGAATTTCATCCACGGAACTGGCGATCTGATTGGTTGCATCCGAGGTCTGGCGCGCCAGTTCCTTTACTTCATTGGCTACCACGGCAAAGCCACGCCCCGCCTCGCCAGCGCGGGCTGACTCGATGCTCGCATTCAGCGCCAGCAGTTTAGTCTGGTCCGCCAGTTCGCGAATGACTGACACGATGCCCTCGATCGCCTGGCTGGATTGTGTGAGGTGCTGCACGGAATCTTCGGTGGAGGCCGACAGGGCCTCGGCGTTTTTGGCAAGCGTCGCCGTGCGATTCAGGTTTTCAGAGATATCCAGAATCGTGTCGCCCATCTGGTCCACGCTGCTGGCAACGGAGCCGCCGACATCGCTGGCGCGGTTGCGCACCTCCATCATGCCGGTGATATCCGTGGCGAATTTCACTACGCCACACTGGCGGCCCTCGATGTCGTAGATGGGGTTGTAGCTGGCGTCGAGCCACAGGTCGGCACGGGACTTGGCCATGCGCCGGAAGATGCCCTTCACCTGCTCGCCACGGGCCAGCTTCTCCCAGAACTCGTGATACTCCGGCGTATCGGCATCTTCCGGCGGCATAAATAGGCGGTGGTGTTTGCCCTTGATCTCGGCCAGGGAATACCCCGTAGCGCTGAGAAAATTATCGTTGGCCGTTTCTACATGGCCGCCGCGGTCAAACTGAATCACCGCCTGGGCCTGGTTGATCGCGTCGAGTTTGGCCTTTTGAACCGTTTCTTCGTGGACCTTGTCAGAGATATCGGTGGCAAACTTGACGACCTTCTCTATCTGGCCGCTGGCACCACGCACCGGCATGTAGGACGCCTGAATGTAGACCTCGCGGCCGCCCTTGGCGATGCGGCGAAAGCGACGGTCCTGGGACTGACCCGACGCCAGGTCGTTCCAGAAACTCTGGTATTCGCCGGTCGCGACAACTTTGGGATCAACAAACATGCGGTGATGCTGGCCTACGACTTCGTCCCGGGTGTAGCCCACCACGGCAAGAAAATTATCGTTGGCGTCGAGAATGGTGCCATCGGGTGTGAAAGAAATAACACCGAAAGACGCATCAATGGCTTTACGCTCGGCTTCGAGATCTGCGAGGCGTCCGCCCGTAACATCAGACCGCGCGGCGAGCGCCGGAGCCGCTTCTGTCTCACCTGCGGATCGCCCGGACAACTTTTGCAAAATACCCACGTCGCTACCTACTCCACTCACACAACTGACACAACTGACACAACTAACTGATTGAGGATACCACCAAAGTAATTTTTGCAATCACGGGTTTTCGCCCCCGACGGGTCGAACCTTGATCTGTGGCAAACTAAGGACCGCGAGTGTGGAGTAATCACCATGAAACTACCCGGTGGCGTCGTTGCAATACTCGGTCTGGGACTGATAGCGCCGACCGCTACCGCCCAGCAGGTCTACGGCAATTCCATCACACCCAAGAACGTCGCTGCGGCGGTAGAGGACTGCGAGTATCGCCTGCTGGTCGAGGAGCAGACCTGCAACCTGAGGATGAACAAATCCAATTGCATTAAAGAGATACACCGCCACTGCCTTGAAACCTTTGCAGATGGGGATGGCCGCCCGGCCGCGCCTGAATTCACGCTTCCTTCTATCTCATCACCTGCCGAGTCTGCTGGCGCCAACCCATCAGAACCCGAAGATTAGCCGCCCGTCGATTCCGCCCGGTGGTCGATGTAGCGGAATCGCCGCACCCATTCGCCCCCTATGCGGTAACGCTGTCCGGCCTCGCCGTAGCGGTAGTCGCGGTACCGTCGTGAGCGCCGAAACACGCGACGAATCACCCGCTCCTCACCATTTAGCAGCTCAGCAACGAGGGTGAAGGGGCCATCGGCCATACGCCCGTGCAGATCACCATTTGTGGAGCGACCGGCGGCCCGGGGCGTGGCGCCCAGCGCGGTTGCGACCTGCTTCCAGGCTCGACCATGTTTTGCGCTGACACCCACGATCAAATGGGCAAGTTCATGACGCACCGTGTCCTCCAGGTCCGCCAGAGCAGTGGTACCCACAAACTGCGCCGATATCCGCAACCGTCCGTCCGCGTGCGCCTGCCCGTAGCTGCGCCGCATGCGGGGACTGATCTCCAGCCCCGCAAAGGGGTGAACCCAGCTCGGGAAAAGTACGAGAGCACGATCGAGCTCCCGCAGCACCACGACCTGGATCATCGCCTGCGTGAGTACACCGCCAGATTCTGCAGCTGGCGAAACTGTTGTCACAGGGAAGCCTCGCCGCAGTGAGTCGCCAAAACTCCCGCGAGATAACAGGACAGGGCCACAATCAGGTGCGTGGGGTTTTCAATCCCACCCGTAGGAAACACCGAGCCACCGGTCACATGCAGGTTATCCAGGCCGATGACGCGCAGGTCGCCCTCGAGCACGGCTTCGTTGCGGTTCACCGCATAACGCGTGCCACCCAGGGGATGGGATGCATCGGTATAGCAGGCCGGACTCTCAAGCATGCGTGGATCATAACGGAGAGTGCACCCCGCCGACGCCAGGCGCTGCGTCAGCTGCGCATAAAAATCCTGCACCGCCTCGAGCTCCTCGTAATGAAGGTGATTGTGTAGGCGCAGGCGCGGCAGCCCCAGAGCGTCACCCGAATCATCAAGCACGACGCGATTGTCGATCCGGGGGCGCTGCTCACAGTAGGACATCAGGGTGAACCGTGTACTGTGGGTGCGGTTGAAAAACCGCGCCACCGCTGCGTCCGCCACACCGCGCTTGCGCAGTTCGTTGGCACCGGCACGAAGCCATCCCCGCTCGCGGGCTATCAGGCGCACCGACGAGGCCTGATAGCGATTCAATGGCAGACGCTGTAACAGGCGCTCAGCAATCCCGAGGTGGCGCAGCACATTCCCGTACACGCGCACCGACGCACCGTCCCCGGCGAAGCCCCGCTTGCGCACCAGACCTGCCTCAATGCGCTGCTCATAGGCGGCCAGCCCCACGGGAGCCTCGATATCGCCGTGGTGAATACGTGGGTGGTCCATCATAAAGCGACCCACACGCCCGAGACCCTCGGGGCCGTGAGACGGGAACTGGCGTTCGAGCAACAGCAGCATCCGTGAGTTCTCCAACGTACCCAGGGCCAGCACAAAGCGCCGGGCACGGATCGTCAGCTCGCGTCTGCCGTGCGTTTGAAAGCGGAATGCGCGCAGGCGCCGACCGTCAAGCACCGCCTCGCCGGTGAGGGTCAGGCCCGTGAAGCAGCGCAGGCTCGCTCTCGTCACGCGTGGTGGCGTCGCAAACCTTGCCGTGCGGTCGGCCCAGAACGCCAGCACGTCACCGTTGGCATCGCGGCCCGTGTGATCAGCTTCGGGAGCCCCGAGCAGCGCCGCAGCCTGGGCATAGTACGTTGGCAGTATCGACGCCAGAGGGCCCCATGCCTGGTCCCGCTCCGCATCGAAGCTGAAGGGAATGCAACGGCCAACCCAGCGCCGGGCCGTACCACCGAGCTGACGGTGGCGGGCGCCGCGACGATCGCGGTAGCTGAAGTTACTGCGGATTTCGAGCTCATTCAGGGCATTGGCGACCGGGTCATCTACGATCTGCCCGCTCTCGACCATGGCAATATCCAGGTCCAGATGGCCCAGGGCCTGGGCCAATGAGGCGCCGGCGGGACCGCTACCGACGATACAGATATCGGTATCGATCGTGTCGCCCTGCCACTGGTGCGCATCGATCAGCGACACGGAATCAGCGCTGCGCCGTGATCCAGACGTTCGAGGGCATCATGCTGTCGATGCGGCGATCCACTTCAAAACGATGTCCGTCGTACTGTCGCCGGACCAGCACATCGAGCAGAGGCAGGCTCCAGGCCAGCAGCTCCAGAAAGGGTCTGAACACGATGTGTATTTCACTCTGCAGCAGAATGCGCTGGCAGAGAATGCCCAGGGTGCGAAACGGCTGGCTGCTACCTTCGATCCTGAGTTCAGTCCACGCCAGGTGCTCAAACAGCAGGCGGGCTCCGTAGGGCGTGAAGTGAAAGTAGTTCTCGGGACCCCGGTGTACGCTGAAGACGCTACTGGCAGCGACGTACACCCGGCCGCCGGGCCTGAGCGCCGCGTGGCAGCGTTGCACCAGTGCTTGCGGGTCTCTCATATGCTCCAGCAGGCCCATGCAGATAACGTTGTCGTAGTGCTCTTCAGGGTAGTCCGCAAAGTAGTCGAGGTAACGATCCGTGTCGAACAGGTGCTGGGGCATTTCGTCGTAGCTGTCCAATACCGCCGCGTGGTCAAACTCGCTGAACACAACCAGGGAACGCCCGGCCGGGGGGATGGCTGCGGCGAAGCGTTGATGATCAGCAGCGGTGATCTTTCGCCGGTACAGCAGGGCGCGGTAGCTGTAGCGGCGCAAACGTGCCCAGAATCCGGTTTTTTTCGTGTTACTCATTCGGGCTCTCCGTCACTGTAGGCCGCGTCGACCAGGACCTGCGCTCCCCGCTTCCAGCTGCGCCGGTCGAGAAAGCGCTGGCATCCGTCGGCGCGAAACTGATCGACTATCGCCACAATCTGCGGCGGCACCGGATCCTGCTCGCGCAAGACGCCTCCCAGCTGTTCGCGCTCCACAATGCGACCCAGGGCACCCTGAGCACGCGTGATGAGCGGCTTTTCAAGGCTGCTGGCCACGTAGGCCGTAAAGGGTACCGAAAGGTCGTTCATGCTGCGGTAAAAAAAGTCAAACAGCGGAGCCAGGAAACGCTCATTCACCGCTATCGTTTCGTCCAGCACCTGCAGGTACTCATTCTCGTGAGCCCTTGTGCGGGCACGCTCGAACTCCTCGCCCTGGGGGTAGCGGCCGATCAACAGCATTGCCACAACCGTACCGTCTTCCAGCGCGCCCACGGTATCGGGTGCGTTCAGGTAGTGGGTTTTCTTGCGCGCGTCGTCAGATACCGCCAATCCCAGGACCACGCGACGGGCACGTTGTGTCAGGCGCGTCCTAAAATCGCGAATCTGTCGCGCCAGCGCCTCGTTGCGCGCATCGACTCCAGGCCACTGGGGCGCGCCAAAGCAGATCCAGCCCAGACGCTCCCGAGGAATTCCCCGCGCCAGGGCGGCCTCTTGCAGCCAGGGGTCAGCGACCAGTACCCGGCGGGCAAAGCGTGCGACCATCGCGCGCCGAAGACGGCTGATTCCCGGGTGCCAGGCGCGGGTTTCGCGATCCACGTTGTGCATGATCCAGAGCACCCGCACGCCCGTGACCCAACAGACAAACAGCGTGAACGCATCGCGTCCCAGCAGCGCGATGCTGCGTGGTAGCGACGGCCAGTCATTGAGGTAGCGAAACACGTAGACATCAGCACAGCGCCGTCGCCAAAAACCCGGCAGCAGGCAACGCAAGCGCCGACCGTAGCCGTCTCCCAAGGCCATGCCCTCGGCACCGAGCTGACGCAGCTCGTCGCTCCACCCGGCGCTCTTGAAATCCTCGTGGGCAAAGAGGAATCGCCGAGCCACGGCGAATCAGGGAGCGGCCGGTACCCGGACGCGCAGTATCCGGTCACCGCGAAACGCGCCAATGTATAGCTCGTCACCCACTTCCTGGGCGACGGTTCCCCCACCCATGGCCTTGCCATCAGAGGCAAAGCGCACGCTGGCGGTGAAGCTGTCGGGGTCAATGCGTACGATGCGATAAGGGATCTCGTTGCGCTCCTGAGCGTCGGCAAAGACTGCGTTGAGCAGCGTGAACACCGATGCGTCGTGAGACGCGACCAGTAGCGCCCCGTCCGCCGCGAGGCTGCTGTTGTCGGGCCTGGCCACGGCGACGGAGCGCAGGACCTCACCGGTCTCAAGATCGTGCTCCTGAACCAGACCATCGAGATACCGGTTCAGATAGAAGCGTTCGCCATCGGCGCTCAGCAGAATGCCGTTGGGGTACGCTCCGCGGGTATGCGGCACGACTTCGTAACCCTGATCCGGGCGCCAGCGATACACCTGCCCCGTCTCCATACCCAGAGCGCCGCCGAGCATGTGGGCAAGCTGCCAGCTGGCGGTGATGGGGTCCGTGGCCAGAAAACCACCATCGGGCAACGCAGCCACATCGTTGAACTGCGTATTCTCCGCCGCCATCACACAGCCCCGCCAATCCAGGACGGGCGCGGGACCGCTGTCATCCACCGCGAAGTACTCGATGGATTCACGCCCGGCGTGGTTTACCGCCAGCAATTGCCACTGGCCATTGACGCGTCTCGCAATATCAATGCCGTGGGTGATCAAAGCCTCGGGGAGCTCACAGGCGGGATCGCCCCAGCGATCGTCTGGTGAGGGCAGTTCGAGGCCTGCATCCAGCACCTCCAGCGGCCCGCCCGGCAGGGCAAAGCGGTAAAGATTCCAGGTCTCGGCCATGCTGGAGATAATGAGACTGTCGCCTACCCGTACGATATCTTCCGGCGCAGCGATGCCACAGTAGGCCTCAATGCCGACTTCCTCCGGCGCGTCATCGCAGGTGCCGGCAGCGACCGCTGGCAGGACTGCAAGGAGTAACGCCGCACCAAGAACTCCGTGTCGGACCTTCATGACGTCGCGCCGGTATCGGGATCGTCGCCGTAGGCGAGAAAGTTCAGGGCCCGCTGCCGCTCCTCGGTGCTGAAGGCCCGCATGTCGATGCTGCGAAACAGGCGATCCTCCCAGCCGATCACCGTCTGCATCCACTGTTTGTCGGTGACCACAGCGATGCGACGAAAATGCTGAATACCGTACTCACGCAAAAACTCCATTTTCTCTTCGATGGCGTCCCACTCGACGCCGCCAATGCTCACGATTTCCTGATACACACTCACGTGACCGCAGCGGTCGATGATCTCGCGCAGGGCATCCAGGGCCTGCTCCATATCGTCTTCGGTAACCTTGCCTTCGATGCGCCAGGCCACTGCATCGTCCACATCAAAATCCAGAAGTTCGAGCATGATGGTGCCTCCGGCGCCTAACGCTGGCGCACATAGTCAAAACGGTGGACGGCGGACTTGCTGCCGTCCTTGTAGGTCAGCTGCACCGTGGCAAAACGCGTACTTCGCGGCACGCTCTTGTACAGCGGTGTGCGCTCATCGATGGGTGCAAGGCCGCCTTTGCGCCAGGCGGGAAAACGGAAGTTCTTGGTGGGCACGGTGCTGTTCAGGCCGTACTTGATGGACTTGATACTGCCGCGGTAGGCCATCAGGTGAGAAAAATACAGTAGGCGCTTGCCGTCGTAATCCCTGAAGCTCAGCCAGCTCGTAGTGGTCGCCTCGAGAATACGGCGATTGGCATCCTGGCTTTCCTGGCGGGCCTTGAAGGGGAACGCAAAGGGTCCGTGCAGTTCGCCGCCGTCGTCGCGATAGCTGATTTCTACCGTACCGTCGCGCTGGTTTTTAGGGAGGTTAAAGAAGGACCGGGGCTGGGGTTGGCCGGTGCGCGGATCGACGTAACCGGACTCTCCTGTGCTCACGGGGGAGCCACCGCCGCGCATCTTCCAGAGAATCTCGGACGCCGGCTCAGCAATGGTAACGGTGCCCGTGTAACCACTGTTGTTGGGCATCCACGAGATGCTGACGGGATTGTCCAGGAGCTTCTCGCTGGCGGCCAGGGCCTGCAGACGGGTCGCGGCGTCATTGCGCCACTGCTGGGCGAGTTCCTGATCGATCAGATGCCGAAGCAGGCCACCGGCTTCATCCGCGGCCACAAACGCGCGCAGGTACTCGCGCTCCTGACGCTTCTGGGACAGGGTCTGGGCGCCGAGACGACGTTCAGACACTTCAAGGCTCAGGTGATAGTGCACCGGCGCGTAGTCGGGGTTTTCGGCCGCGTAATCCGTAAGGGCCACCACCCGTTGCTCCACAGGCAACAACAGACGCCGCACGTAGGTAACCACACCGGAATCGCGGGCCTCCATCAGCGTGTTGTAGGTTTCCCGCGCCCCCGCGGTGCCTTCCTGGACTTTAAGAAACGCGACAAAGCGCAGATGGGGGTCGAGCAATTGCAGATCACTCTGGAAGTAGGCCAGATAGGAACGCCGCGCCGCCGAGTAATTGCCCGCCAATTCGTGGAGTCGCGCGTTGCGGTAATGCTCCTCGGGCGAACTCGGATTGGCAATGATCGAGCCCGCCGACGCAAAGCTCGCCTGCATTTCTTCGAGGGTGCGCAGTACTTCGGCGGAACTCTCTTCAAGGCGCGCCGTGCTCTCGGCAATGGCCGAGGTATCTTCGGCGATGGCGTCGAGCTTGGCGTCGATGATCCCCAGGCTCGCCTGCAAGTCACCGACGGCGGGCACGGCAGCGGCGATGAAGCCAGACTCCTCGGCGGCTTCACCCGACTGAAACAGCACAATCAACCCGAATATACCCGCGGCGATGGCCGAGAAGGCGGCGCCGCCAAGAAACTCCTCGCGGCCCCGACGATACAGATAGAAGCAGGCTGCAAACCCTACGACGGCGATCAGCGCCAGGTAGCTGGCAAACGGCGCAATCGGCTGCAGCACATCTGCCACAAGACCACCCACGGTGCACAGCGCGCCCACCACCGTGGCCGCGGTACCACGCAGACTCTGCAGCAGATTACCGCGGGCCAGGGATTGAAAAATACTCATGCAACAACTCCTGCTTCGTGTTGTTTCAGGGGGAGGGACGCTCGGCGAAGATACACAGCATATTCAGGGCAAGGGTTGCGCCAGCCAGGGCGGTTATCTCGGCCACGTCATAGGCGGGCGCCACCTCAACCAGATCCATGCCCACCAGATTGACGCCGGCCAATCCGCGCAGAATGCGCAGCGCCTGGTGCGTCGACAGCCCTCCCACCACCGGGGTCCCCGTGCCCGGGGCGTAGCTCGGGTCCAGGGCGTCGATATCGAAGGTCAGGTAGCAGGGGTTGGCGCCCACCACGTCGCGAATTTGCGCCGCCACCTCCTCGGCGCTGTGCTCGTGCACCCAGTCTGCATCGAACACATGAAATCCATGGGTGCTGTCATTGTGGGTGCGCATGCCAAGCTGGATTGAGCGCGCAGGGTCCACGATTCCCTCGCGGGCCGCGTGCCAGAACATGGTGCCGTGATCGATGCGCCCCGCTTCGTCTTCCCAGGTGTCGGAGTGCGCGTCGAAATGAATCAACGACAGGCTGCCGTATTTTTCAGCGCAGGCCTTGAGCAGGGGGTACGTGACAAAGTGGTCGCCGCCCAGGGCGAGTAGCGTGGTATCTGTGGCCAGCACCTGACGAGCCTGGGACTCCAGCGCGTCGGGCACATCCTGCGGGCGACCCGGATCGAAGGTGAAATCACCGTAGTCCACCACGCGAATACGGTCAAAGGGATCGAAGCCCCAGCGGTTTACCGCGGTTTCCCAGGCGAGGTTGGCCGAGATGCTGCGCACGGCGCGCGGTCCCAGGCGCGCACCGGATCGATTGGTGGTCGCCAGGTCGTAGGGAATTCCCACCACGGCAACATCCACGCCATCCAGATCCCGACTGTAGCGCCGGCGCATGAAACTCGTGGCACCACCATAGCTGGGTTCAACGATCGTGCCCCAGTCGCTCTCTCGGGTGAACGCCAGGTCCGAGTCAAACTCCATGCGTGCCTCCAACGGTTTTTATTGGGGCACGATCACAACACAGCTACCGGGGCACCACAAGCGCGGAAAGACGTCTGGAAAACAGTGCTCACTGCGCCCCTAGTACCGGACTGCGGATTCCGTAAAATACCGCCGTGGCATAAGTGGTAGAGATATGGTCGAAGTCTTTGTTTTAAATTGCGCGGTCATCGCCCTGGTCGTCGTGATCCATTACGAATTCCTGCGTCGCTTCACGCTGCTAATGCCAAAGCTGAAAATTCGCCACCGCCTGCGACTGGTGTTCGGTGTATTTGGCTCCCTGGCGGCGCATACGTTGGAAGTCTGGGTTTTCGGCATCGTCTACTTCTACCTGGATCGGGCCGCCGGCTGGGGCTCGCTGGCAGGTTCCTACGATGGTGAGCTGCTCAGTGCGGTGTATTTTTCTTTTACCGCCTACACGACCCTGGGTCTTGGCGATGTGCTGCCCCACGGGGATCTACGTTTTCTGGTAGGGCTCGAGTCCCTGGCCGGCTTTGTGCTGATCACCTGGACCGCATCGTTCCTGTACCTTGAGATGACGCGCTACTGGGATTCAGACTAGTGACCGCACTGCATATCCGCCCCGCCCGGCCGGGCGACGTAGGCCGCATTCTCAGATTCATCACGGATCTGGCGATCTACGAGCGCGAGCCCGATGCGGTGCTCGCCAGCGAAAGCATGATCCACGACTCGCTCTTTGGTGTTGAGCCGAAGGTGTTTGCACTGATCTGTGAGCGCGACACCGAAGGCGAGCGTCAGGCCATCGGCTTTGCGCTGTACTTTTTTAACTACTCCACCTGGCTGGGACGCCACGGCATCTATCTGGAAGACCTGTATGTAGATCCCGACGCCCGGGGCTGTGGCGCCGGCAAAGCGCTGCTTCAGGCGGTAGCCCGCGAAGCCCTGGCCAATGACTGTGGCCGTTTCGAGTGGAGCGTGCTCAAGTGGAATACGCCGTCGATTGAGTTCTACGAGGCCTGTGGCGCCAGACCCCAGGACGAGTGGGTGGGTTACCGCATGGACCGGGCGGCCATCGAGGCCTTTGTCGTCGACTGATTTGTGGCCAACGGCTCAGTCGGCGCGCTCCAGCAATGCAAAGCGGGGCACGCGCTGCCCGTCCACCTCGACGCTCTCGAGGAACATCGCCAGGGGGCGCACCCACAAAGCACGATCGCCGTACAGAGGCCGGTAAAGCACCAGCTGCTCTTCGGTCTCGGAGTGTCTGACCAGGTCGATCACCTCGTATTCTCCACCCTTGTAGTGCCGGTAACGACCTCGTCGTATTTCGCTGCTCACGTGCTCAAGCTCCTGATTCGGCATACTATTGTGCGGTAAACGGGGACGATTATGCGACCAACGCCCACAACCAGGCCGCGCTCGGGGCATCCGCGTCCCTATAATGAGAGTATGCCTATCGAGCGCGTCATAGAAGACAAGCGCCGGCTGTTCTGGCTCCTGCAACTCGGGGGTTGGAGCAGCTGGGCGGCTACCTTTTACCTCAGCGTTATCGTCTGGGGCGAGCCTCCCGAGAACTACTACCTCTATCTGCCCGTGGTGGCGGTCCTCGGTATGGGCATCTCCCTGGGACTGCGCTGGGTGTATCGCCTGACCTGGGACCGCAGCTTCGCCACCCGCGGCTTTGCAGTCATCGGTGCGTCCTATTGTGCCGGTGTCGCCTGGGTGCTGGTCCGCTCGATGATCTTCTACAACGTGTTCCCCGAAGAGCTCGCTCGCCTCGAGGCCAAGGGCGCGTCGCACATGGCCGCCTACTTCGACAACACCATCTATGCGGTGTGGGTGATGCTGACCTGGAGCGGCCTGTACTTCGGCATCAAGTACTACCTGCTGAGCCAGGAAGAGAAGCAGCGCTACCTCAAGGCGATCTCGATGGCCCACGAGGCGCAGCTGAAGATGCTGCGCTATCAGCTCAACCCGCATTTTCTGTTCAATACCCTGAACGCGATTTCGACGCTGATCCTCGATCAGGACACCAAGCTGGCCAACGGCATGGTGATGAAACTGTCGAGATTCCTGCGCTACTCCCTCGACAATGACCCCATGCAGCAGGTCACGGTGGCCGAAGAGGTCGAGTCCCTGAAGCTGTACCTGGACATTGAAAAAGTGCGCTTTGCCGAGCGCCTGACGCTGCACTTCACCATCGCAGCGGACGCTGAGAACGCGCTGATGCCGTCACTGCTGCTGCAGCCGCTGGTAGAGAATTCCATCAAGTACGCCGTGTCGCAGTCCATTAATGGTGGCTCCATCGCCGTATCCGCTGCGATCGAGAAAGGCCGTCTGCAGTTGATTGTCGCCGACGACGGTCCCGGTCTGGACCTGCGCCAGGGCCGCTTGCCCAAGGGCGGCGGCGTGGGCCTGGCCAATACCCGGGAGCGCCTGGCCCAGGTCTATGGCGACGAACAGAGCTTTCGCCTGGGCAGCACCGAGCCCCACGGCCTGACCATCACCATCACCCTGCCCCTGACTTACGCCCAGAAGGAGGCCGCATGAACACCTTGTCTGCCATCATTGTCGACGACGAGCACCTGGCCCGCCGCGGTCTGTCGGTGCGCCTGCAGCAGCTGCCCGAAGTCGACGTGATTGCCGAATGCGCCAACGGTCAGGAGGCGCTGGTGGCCGTTGCCCAGCACAATCCGGACCTGTTGTTTCTGGATATCCAGATGCCGGGCATGGACGGTTTCGAGGTGGTTGAAAAGCTCCAGGGCGATGACATGCCCATGGTGATCTTCATCACCGCCTACAATGAGTACGCCGTCGACGCTTTCAAAATCCACGCCATCGACTACGTGCTCAAGCCAGTGGAGGATGACCGCCTGCACGAAGCAGTGCAACGCGCCATGCAGCATCGCCAGCAGGAGTCCAGCTCCGCAGGTAAAGAAAAACTGGTGAAGCTCATCATGAGCATGACCGGTGAGAGTGCGGCGGGCGTGGAGGCCATGGCCGAAAAGGGCAGCAACGGCGGCAGTGACGCCTGGCCCGAGAAAATTACCGTCAAGGATGGCAGCGACATCCAGTTCATCCGTGTGGCCGACATCCAGTGGGTGGACGCCGCAGGGGACTACATGTGTATTCACGCGGCGGGCAAGACCCACATCATGCGCATCACCATGAAGCAGCTCGAAGGCCTGCTCAATCCGGCGAAATTCCTGCGTGTGCACCGCTCTACCATCGTCAACAGCCGCACGATCACCGGGGCGCAGACCCTGAACAACGGCGAGTACCTGCTCAACCTGGACTGTGGCACGCAGCTCAAGGTCAGCCGCAGCTACAAGGATCGCATTCGCCAGTTTCTGGTGAGCTGAGCATCGTACGTCGCGCGGCGAGGCGTTTCGTCGCTCCTCAGCGACGGTCCATCGCATAGCGCGAGCGAGTAAGAGCCCCCATTGCTAGGCTCCTGAGCAATAACTTGCCAGGGGACAATAATGAATCTGACCCGCAGTGCCCTGCGCTACCCCGCAGGTGTGGCCGTCGTCGTTGCCGTACTCGTACTGTTCGGGCTGTTCAGCCTGCGCCAGCTACCGGTGCAGCTGTTTCCCGATATCGAAAACCCCACCATCGCCATTCAGACGAGCTGGCGCGCGGCGTCGCCGCGGGAAATCGAATCCGAGATCATCGAACCGATTGAATCGGTACTGCGTGGTCTGCCGGGATTGCAGGACATGGCGGCCTACGCCAACGCGGGCAATGCCTGGATCAATCTTGAATTTGCCCTGGACGCCGACATGCAGCGCACGCTCATCGACGTCATCTCGCGCATGAACCGCCTCGACCCCCTGCCCCGCGATGCCAGCCAGCCGGTCATCATGCTCGGCGGTGGAGACGGCGACGCCCCGGCCCTCACCTTTTTCTTTCTGCAGCAGCTGCCCGGCACCGAGGGGGCGATCCTCGATTACCTGCCGTTTGTAGAGGATGTGATCCGCCCCGCCATCGAGGCAGTGCCCGGCGTGGCCCGGGTCAGCGCCGCGCAAAATGGCCAGGGCCGTGACGAAGAACTGCGCATCACCTTTGACCCGGTGCGTGCCGCCCAGCTGGGCGTCGACATCACCGCCATCGCCGCCCAACTCGGTCGGGCCAACGACATCAGCGGTGGGTTTGTAGACGTGGGCCGGCGCCAGTACACGCTGCGCTTTGCCGGTCGCTACAGTCCCCGGGAGCTCGAGGACTTCGTACTGGAGTGGCGCGAGGGTCGACCGATCCTGCTCGGTGACATCGCTTCGGTGGAGATCACCCGCGGCGAGCAGATCCTCACCAATACGCAGAACGGTAATCCCGCGATCTCGATCCGCATCGACAAAGAAACCAGCGCCAACGCCCTGCAAACTCTCAATGCGGTGAAAACCGCGGTACAGGAACTGAACGCGGGCCCTGTGGCCGAGCGCGGCCTGGTGATGGCCCAGTCCTTTGATGCCTCGGTGTTTATCTATCGCGCCATCGGCCTGGTGAGCTCCAATATTGTGCTGGGCGTACTGCTGGCCGTAGGCGTGTTGTGGTGGTTCATGCGCCGCTTTCGCGCCACGCTGATCGTGGCCGCGGCGATTCCCATCTCGCTACTGACGACCTTTCTGGTGCTCAACATCACGGGACGCAGCCTGAACGTGATCTCGCTGGCCGGCCTGGCCTTTGCCGTGGGCATGGTGCTCGACGCGGCGATCGTGGTGATGGAGAACATCATTCGCCAGCGCGAAGCGGGCGAGGATCTCGAGCAGTCCGCACGCCGCGGTGCAGAACAGGTCTGGGGCGCCCTGCTGGCGTCCACCGCGACCACCGTGGCGATCTTCCTTCCCGTGGTCTTCATGCGGGAAGTCGAGGGCCAGCTGTTTTCGGACCTGGCGATCACCATTGCCATCTCGGTCGTTGTATCGCTACTGGTGGCGGTGTCGATCCTGCCCCTGGCCGCGAAGCTCTGGCTGCGCGACGGGGCCAACGAGGATCGCTTCGCCGGGCTGTGGCGACGCATGACGGGTTTCATCATGACGCTCACCAACAGCGCCGCGCGCCGCCGTACGCTGGCGGTCGTATTGCTGAGCGCACCCCTGGCGGCGAGCTACGCCCTGCTGCCGGAACTCGACTATCTGCCACCGGTGAAACGCGATGCGGTAGATGCCTACTTTGGATTTCCACCCGGTGCCAGTGAGCGCGTGATCGCCGAAGAATACGTGAGCGTGATCGACGAGCGCATGGCGCCGCTGATGGCGGGCACGCGCGAACCCGCACTGAAGAACTACTACATCCTCACCTGGAACGGCGGCGGCACGATTGGCGCGCGCGTGAAGGACCAATCCCGAGTGAAGGAACTCGAAAAAATCATCAACGAGGAGATTCTCGCGGACCTGCCGGACCTCAATTACTTTGCCGCCCAGGGCAACCTGTTCGGTGGCTTCGGCGGGGATCGCATGATCGCCA
This sequence comes from Gammaproteobacteria bacterium, assembly GCA_030433415.1. Taxonomy (GTDB): domain Bacteria; phylum Pseudomonadota; class Gammaproteobacteria; order Pseudomonadales; family Halieaceae; genus Congregibacter. The sequence continues at coordinate 44,245 of JAUIMF010000021.1, forward strand.
TGCACCTGCAGTCCCGGGATCGTCGGGCACTGGAGCAGGTCGCAAAGCGCGGTGAGGAACTCCTCGCCGAGCACCTGCCCGAGACCGACGTGCGCATTCAGCCAGGCATCGAGCAGGCGGAACCCGAGCTGCGTCTGACTCCCAATGATCGCCGCATCGCCGAAGCCGGCTATCGCCGCGACGAAATCGGCACCCTGGTGCGAGCTCTGGGCAATGGCCTTTACGTCGGCGAACACTTCGACGGCGAAAAACGCATGGACGTGATCCTGCGCGGCGCGGGTTGGGACTCGCCGGAGGAACTGGCTTCGATGCCCCTGCGGACCCCGTCGGGCGACCTGATTCCTCTGGGCGAACTGGTCACCATCGAACGTACCGTGGGACCCAGTCAGCTGCGTCGCATCGACAGTCGCCGCACCGTCACGCTTGCCCTGCGTCCACCAGAGGACGTGTCGCTGGAACACGTGCTGAACGTGATCCACACGCAGGTAGAGCCGGAGCTTCAGGCCCTGCTGCCCAGCGATGGCAGCATTCTCTACGGCGGTAGCGCCAACGCCCTCGACCGCGCCATCAAATCTCTCAGCGGTAACTTTGCCCTGGCCATGGCAGTGCTGTTTTTGCTGATGGCGGCGCTGTTCCGCTCGGCCCTGGACTCCGCAATGGTTGTGCTGGCCATGCCCCTGGCCATGGTCGGCGGCGTGATCGCAATTCGGCTGCTCAACCTGTTCACGTTCCAGCCCCTGGACCTGCTGACCATGATCGGCTTTGTGATTCTGCTGGGACTGGTGGTGAACAATGCGATTCTGCTGGTGCACCAGACCCGCGAGGCCGAGCGCCAGGGTGCGGTGCGTGCCGAAGCCGTGCGCGTTGCGCTGCTCACGCGCCTGCGGCCGATTTTTATGAGCACCCTCACCAGCATCTTCGGCATGTTGCCACTGCTGTTGATGCCCGGGACCGGTTCGGTGATCTACCGCGGTCTGGCCGCCGTGATCGTTGGCGGCATGTGCGTGAGCACCGTGTTCACGCTGCTGCTGTTGCCCTGCTTTTTGCGCATGGGCAAGGGTCGCGCAGCGTCCCTGGACAGCCCCGAAACCACCCCGCAGAAACCGCCCCTGCAGTCCGCCGCCTGAACGTATCGGAGAGACCCATGAAAACGTCCCAAGTGCTGATCGCCCCACCCATCACGGGCGCCTCCCTCACCCCGGTACGAA
>JAUIMF010000114.1 GCA_030433415.1 Gammaproteobacteria bacterium
GGCGAGCCTGCTCGCCGATCCGGAGAGGTGCCAGAGCGGCCGAATGGGCCTGACTCGAAATCAGGTGTACCTTCACGGGTACCGTGGGTTCAAATCCCACCCTCTCCGCCACATAGTGCTCGATTGCCACGAATCACGGCTCTAGGCTCTACCCACTTAATGGGGGACGGCCGGTCTTCACAGAAGCCGTATCGACCTCATTCTAATTAACATTGGTTGCGATCGACATCATCTCCTACCTCCGGAAGTCCTAGTTCTTCCAGCTTTAAGACCGCTGCCGGATGGCATGTGGCTCGCTCCTTCAAGCTTGGGCCGCGTGATTGGGCAGGATTTCTCGGGGGAAATTCCGTGAACAGTAGATCTGCCGAGGAACTTAGGGCTGTCACGGCGACATCGGTGCTGGGGCTATCGGGAGAACTACTATCCGATCGATCGGAAACGTATAGATGTCGGGCAAGTCCGAGTTCGTCAGATACTCCGCTGAGAAGTGCTGCGTGTGCAGCCGGACGTCGCTAAAGGCGTGTGTTGGACCAGTCAGCGCAATGACCACATCGAGCCACGCGCCCCAACATCTCTTGATGGTTCGATCTCATTCATCACCGGACGATGGAGGGCTGCCGTATTGCCGTTGCCGTGCATCGTCGGAGCGTTCACCGCGCTGGATCGATTTGAGAATTCGCGGTACTTTTGTCCGATAGGTTGAAGATGCCATTTCGCTGTAGTCAGACGCAGATCTGACGTTGAGCGATGGTTTGCAAGGAACGCTGGGGGGGGCTGTGTCAAACAACGATAGCCTGAGCGCACTTGTTGTGCGCGAACCGTTCGCATCGATGATCGTCGACGGTAAAAAGAGCTGGGAGCTTCGTTCACGCATAACGCATCGACGTGGGCTGATTGGGATCGTCTCTCAAGGTTGCGGTCGAGTAATTGGCACGGTCGAGATTCTTGATGTCTTACCCGAGCAGTCCATTGATCAGCTAAGCGCAAGTTGGAACAAGCACGGTCTATCTTCAGAACAGATTTCCTCCCCCGAGATGCGTCGTTGGAGAACACCTTGGGTGCTCGGCAATGCTCGCAGGCTCGAAGTCCCGGTTTCTTACAAGCACGCCAAAGGCGCTGTCGTCTGGGTAACGCTCAGCGAGCAGGAACGTATTGCGGTAATGAGCCAGCTGCGAGCGGGTGCAAGTGGCGAGGCCCGGCGGGAAGTTCCGATTCGTGCTCGCGCCCAAGTTGCAGAAGCACAGGAGGACAGCCAGCCTCACGGCTTCTCAGCAGGCTCTGCAGATAATCGGGCTCAAACTTCTGAGCAATTTGAAGAGCTAGTTGCCGATCAAGAGGCACTGCAGGCCGAAGATGCGCGTTGGCGTGATCAATCTAGTTTGCTCGTTCCCGTGGCCAAGGATGGGTCCTGGTTCGGTCCCCACTTGGAGCGTGGCGGCGTTTTTCAGATCGGCGAAAAGGGAAGCGAGATTCGAATTGCGGGATACGAAAATGCCCTCAGACGGTTGCAGGCCATGCCGAAAGCCAGGTGGCGACGGCCGAATTCGAACAACAACTGGGGAATAGTGACAGCGGTAAGCTGGGAGCCATCTGCAAACTTGCGAGGATAGTAGGCGATGACAACATGAGTGGTTTCAGTATCCCCTCAATGGAGGCAATCGCAGTCCACATAGTGACCCCGTTGGGAGTGCAGGTGTTTTCTGGGCTTATCGTACTTGGTGCCCTGATTGCCTATCTACTGTTTCGATCCAAAATCCGCCCGTTAACCCGGCAGCTATCCTTGCATCTTGAGGATCTGCGTCGCACCGAGGGCGAGGAAGGCTTTGCAGAGCACTTGCCGGAGCTGTCGGAGAGGTTCGAAAGGTCGTCGCTGATTGCGCACTGCTGGTCCGAGTTCAAAGAAACGCTGATCGAACCGGACATTGAGGATCTACAGGATCTAGAGGATAAGGATAAGGTACCAGTGGTGCGTTGTCCGTTCTCCTCTGCGGACTTCTTTGATCGGGAAGCACTGCTAGCGCAGCGATTGAACCTTCGCCAGTACAACGCCATTCCGAACTATCTTACGGGCGCCGGCATTCTAGGCACTTTCATCGGTCTGGTTGCTGGTATTCATCTCGCCGGTGCTGGGTTGGGCTCGACGGACGCAACGCAAATGAACGCAGCGCTGGAAGGTCTGTTGAACGGGGCCTCGCTTGCTTTCATCACGTCCATAGTAGGGCTGAGCACATCGATTGTGTTTTCGTCGCGAGAGAAAAGGTGGGTACACCGGTTCGATATCTTGCGAGGGCAGTGGGTGGAGGCGCTGGATGAACGGTTGAGGCGTGTCACGCCAGAGACCATCGCTCTTGACACGCTTCGTGAATCGCGCCAGCAGACCCTCGCGCTTCAACAGTTCTCCAACGAACTCGCCTTTCAGCTTGTCGATGCGCTCGAAAAATCGGTCGTCACGCCAATGCAGCCTATTCTCGAGAAAGTGGTGGAGTCGCTGGAGGGAATTCGCTCCGATCAGAGCAGCGCCAGCGATGAGACGCTCGAGCGGCTGATCCGTGAGTTCTCTCAATCGATTTCCGGATCAGCAGGCAAGGAGATGGACTCCTTCGCGAGTGCGGTTAGTAGCATGAGCGAAACACTGGAAACGCAGATTTCAAATCTCACTAGCTCCCAGGCTGCGATGCAGAAATCTACTGAAAGCACAATCGAAAGCCTGACTGACAGCTTCAGAGAAAACAGCCGCCAGCTCAATGCGGAGCTATCTACCTCGGTGCAGGGCATGGTTGCGCAGATCGGAGGTGCTGTGCGGTCAATGACGTCCGCTCTGGCGGACTCGACCGCGACGACCACGACGAACATGCAGGAAATCGTGGCGAGCTTCGGTGGATCTATCAGCAAGCTCCAGGAGTCAATTCGGAGCATCGAAGACGTGTCGGTCAGCACGGCCAACGTCATGACTCAAGTCGAAGGTCTCTTGGGGACCTTGCGCAGTACGGCAGAGCAATTAAAGGCGACTGGAGATCCAATTCGATCGGCAGCGAATGAGTTGTCGCAAACTGCGAGTTCTATGCACCAGGTTTCGCAGGCAGTGATGAACTCTACCGGCGCCCTGGGGGACATCGTGGACAACGTTGCCGAGATCCAACAGCAGCTAGAAAAGGCATGGGGAGACTACACGAGCCGATTTGGTGAGGTTGATGAGTCGTTGCGTCGGGTCTTCGAAGAGTTGGATGAGGGGCTACAGCAATTTGCAGCGCGCTCGCACGATTTCATGACGTCACTGGACGAGCACGCTGCGCGGGTGGTCGATAAGCTGGCGGGCGCTGTGGAACAGCTGGACGGTTCCATCGAGGATTTGGCTGAACAGGTGGAAGCGATGGGGCGGCGCAATGGCTAACGCTCGGCAGCAGACCGTTGTCGACGACGAGGGCGCCGGGTACCTGATTTCGGTTGCGGACATGATGTCGGGCTTGTTGTTTGTATTCATCATCACGTTGATGGCCTTCGTCATCAATCTTCGTGAAGCCGAAAAAAATATGAAACAGCGAGAGCGGGAAAAGCAGGAGCAGATTCGCGCCTTAACTAATCAGGAGGAAGTCAGGGAGGCACTGCTAAAGACAATTAAAAGCGAGCTCGACAAGAGAGGCATTCAGGTGGAAGTCGTGGCCGAACAGGGCGTGTTGAGATTGCGGGAGAAAGCGGTGCGCTTTTTGTCCGGGAAGGCCTATCTCACTGGTCGAGATCGGATGAATGTTGAGACCATTGCAGCGGTTTTGGCAGATGTTCTTCCCTGTTATGTCCAGAGGGCTGATTTCACGCCGCATCATTGTAGTGATAACACGGCGGATAGGTTGGACTCAGTATTTATAGAAGGGCATACAGACAACATGCCGATTAACAACGATCAATTCAAGAGCAACTGGGAGTTGTCGGCTCAGCGGGCGATCGAATCCTACCGAGTGATGATTACTTCCTCACCAGAACTCGGCCGGTTGAAGAACCAAGCGGAAGAAAGCTTGTTCAGCGTCTCTGGGTATGGCTTTGACAGGCCGGTTAACAAACATGACAAGCCCACCGATGATGAAGTCAACCGCAGAATCGATCTGCGATTCATTATGACCGTTCCGAAAGGCGTGGAGAACGAGGTGGCATCGGACATGCGCTCGAGAGGTATCGAATGAGTGCCTTCTCCGGTGTTTTAAACACCTGGAAATTGCCCGCTCTACCGCACCAAGCTGCGGATTCAAGGCTTGAAATAGCGGTGGAGCAAGCGATCCGAAGGATGGGCGCAAGTAGTGTCGACGCGCCTCCTGCGGCGGCGCTTGGCAAGGCACATGCTGAAGTTCAGGCGCTCGCCCAGAGTGGTTGGAACGGTGGTGTTTCCCGAAAGTCTCTGCGTTACGCACCATGGGCTATCTACTACACAGATTCAGCGGATGAAACGCCGCTCATAGGCCGCAGAGGTTTCCTCAAGGCCTTTCTGGACTGGTTCCAAAAACACTGCACCGTGCGCGCAGCGCTGAATCTCGCGACGGTTTATCTGGAACGCTACGATCCGGAGTCCGTTGAGCAGGAATTGATGCGCGCCTATGTCCTCAACATCCTGAGGAAGCGACCGGAGCCGAAAGCGGTTCAATTCCTGGAGAGGGCAGAGCGTTGGCAGCTTCTGGAGAAAAAAGGTAGCGCAAAGTGCGCGGCAGCGTTTACCAAATCAGATCTGAGCCCCTCAGAATTCCTCTATGACGCCGGACTGACAGCGCAACTTGCTGCTGGTGGATTTGTTGAAGACTGTCTGATCCGGATGTCTGAGGAAGTAGGACTTCGCATTCTTAGGGGTGGGGTAAGTACAGGAGACGTGGAACGCTTGCTGGCACTCGCCAGCGATGATCGAGGGGTGTCGCTTCGCTTTGGTCCTCGAACCAGCGGAAAAGTTGCTGAAGCCTTGCTACTGCCGTTTGAGAATCAGAATCCGACGCAAGAGCTCCGCTCAACCATTGAGCCTTTCCTGTTATCCCGTTTTGGAGACCCTCGCATTCAGCCGGGTCCGTGGAGGACGGTTGGTGAAACTGCAGTCGCTATATTCAGACGATGGCTGGTTTCCGAAACGATTGAGGACTTCTTCCGTTTGCTTGATGCGAACGCAAAGTTCGACCGTCAGGCGGACCGGCACTGGAAATATCGCAGGGCGTTCTGGTCTGCATACCTGAAAAACGGCTACATAGATGATGCTTGGGTGGCTCTCGGATCGAAAGTGAGGGTCAACGCGAGGAAATACCTGAGCTCAGTTAGCGGTAGCTATGCCGACCTGACCGGAGCACAACCAAATCACGCCGTATTATTAATGCGCATTGGTGTCTACACCATTACGGAGTGGAGTCACTCAGGCAAGTATCGGCTCTGGGAGCTGAGCTCGAAGTCTGCACCGAAGCTTTACCAAAATCACTATCAGCGGGAAGCGCTGGTGTCGCGGCCGGATTTCGAGGGTTCTCATCATGGATCCGACAACGGACGGTGGCAGGGTACGCTGTCCGATTATCTGCGCGAGCACACCGGAGTCGCGATCCATCACCGGGACCTGATGCCGAGATGACAGATTCACGATTCGTTTGGGAATTCACCACGGACGCAGCGGTTTGCATTCCAGCCGGTGAGGCACCCGCAGCTGTGAAGTTGTTGTATCAGGATGGATTGGCGTCACTGGATGAGAATCGCTTGAGCGTGCCGCACGCCGTACTCGCTGATTTGGAACCTTGGGCGCTTGCAGAAGCGGATCTCCCTCCAGCAGCGCCCTTTCGACTGGAGATCCAGGGGCGGGGGCCGATCACTTCCGATGCCTTCACCATCCACTGGGCGCTGAGGGATGGCCGTAGCCGTGTTCTGCGGCCGGTTATCCAAGGTGCGATTGTCACTGTGCGTGACCGTCGCTACACGCTTCTCAGTCCGCTGTTCGAGATCGTCGAGGCGCTACGCGCGTTCTCTGCTCCGAATTCGGCCGACATGGACACGCGTATGGCTGCGTGGGCTTCGATCAAGGCGCTGCTTCCGGATGACGCGATCGTCGACGACCAGCTCCGCCTGACGAACTTTGTACGCGCTGATGGATTTACCTTGAGTACCCTACCGGATGGCAGTTTCGATCCCGTCCCGTTGTCGAGGCCTTTAACGCGCTCGGGTGTGGACGACCTTCAGGGCGCACCTGAAGAGCCGTTACCCACGGCGTACCAACAGAAATTCGCGGAGAGATTCCGCTCCAGGCCAGAGGTGGGGGGGCATTACTCCGTCGGGCCGGGCTGGTATGTCTCGGTGCCTGAGAACACTCGACGTGCTTTGAGTGTCGTGCATAGAAAGCAGCGAGCACCCAAGGAGGAGCGGGAAGCGTTCCTCGCTAACCCCCAGCGTTATGTACGGGAGGCTCTGGGCGAAAATGTCACCGAGGACGAGCTTGAAGCGGTGTTCGTCGAGACGCCCGAGTTCCTCAGCGACCGCATCGAGAGTCTGGGTGTCTGGCAGCCGAAGCTCGCAGCCTACGTGCAAGAAGGCACCACCAAATGGTTTCCAGACGAAGGCGTTTTTCCGGCAGATGCGGAGGTAGGCGTTCAGCTCGATGGAACATTCCTGCGTTTTCCAATGGCCGACGCACCTGCACTGCTTTCGAGAATGGAAGACGCCCAGAGCCAAGGACTTGACTCCACCGAATGGAACGGCGTTCGAGTACCGGTTTCCGAGGAAACGGTTGACCGGGTGGCGCACATTGCACGGTCGGTGAAGGGGACTAGACCCAAAGCACCCATGGAGGAAACACCGGCGTCTGAGGGTAAGCTGGTGCCCATAGTCATCGACAATCTCGAGGACCTCGGCTACGTAGCTAATCGACGCGCCACGCACTCAGTGTCGGGTGGACTGCCGGAATGCCTGGCCACCCGCACGCTTTACCAGCATCAATTGCTTGGGCTGACGTGGCTACAGGAAGCGTGGATGGGCGGGCACGCAGGTGTGTTGCTCGCCGACGACATGGGCTTGGGTAAGACCCTTCAGGCTCTTGCGTTCCTGGGATGGTTGAAAGAAGAGATGCAGCGTGGCTCGCTGACCACGAAACCCCTGCTCATTGTAGCGCCCACTGGTCTCTTGAAGACCTGGGAGAAGGAGGCGGACACGCACCTGGTTGCCCTGCTGGATCAAGGGATGGTGTTGACCCACCCCCTGGTGATCGGTGAGCTCGCCATGGGCAGCATTCGCGAACGTCACACATTCCTCGAGCTGCTTGGTGAACTCCCCACCGTGCCCGTCGCTAGCGCGGACGAGGTACTGACACTGGTCGAATCCCGCCGCCTATCGGGAAAGGGCCTCGGGATTGTGGACGCCCATCTCCTCGCGGCAGCGCTACTAGCGCCTGGCACATCCCTGTGGAGCAGGGATGCCCGGTTGGTCGCCGAGTGCAGGCGCCTGCGCATTAACCATCTCTAGAAGCGACCCGCGTCCCAACTCTCGCGCAGGTCAGCGGGTAGGTAACTCGTCTCGACCCGCGTATAGGCGAATTGCCAAACCTCGG
>JAUIMF010000022.1 GCA_030433415.1 Gammaproteobacteria bacterium
GCAACGCCGAGCAGTGTACGACGGCACCAGATTCAATGCTGTGAAAATGGCACAAATGCTTCGCGAGGAAACAGCTAAAGGACGCTCAGAACAGCGCCGGGTAATCTTTCCAGTAGTACTGCAGGCCTGATGAATCCCAGGAGCGATACACAAAATCCCAATCCAGCGCGTCAATGCGCCAGCCATGGTGTGGCGCGAGATTGGTGGAGAACACCGGGGCACCATAGGGGCAGAAGCGCGTATCGGCGCTCAGGCGCACTCGCCGCGCATCGGTATTGGGTTGCGCCCGGTGCACGGTCTGGGCGTGAAAGATAATGACGTCGCCGCGCTGCACGTCTGAGACGTGCCAGGTGGTTTCGTCAGCGTAAATCTCACACTGCACACCACCGACACCGAGGGCCCGGTGTACGGGACGCACACCACGACGATGGGAACCGGGCAACAGCGTCAGGCGTCCCGAGGACTCCCCTGCATCATGCAGTCCCACCCAGATACCTGCCATGGACGGCCCCGTATGGTGGGAGTGCGCGTCCTGGTGCGGGGGCGTTTCAAATCCGAGTTTTTGCGGTGTGGCAATGCGCGCCATTTTCATCGGGTAGACGAAGGGATCGCAGCCCGCCACCGCCTGCATCATGGAGCGCACGGCATCGCTGTGAAACAGCTGATGCAGGGGCTCCAATGCCTGGATATGGGGGTAGAGGTCATCCCACAGCGGATCGCTTTCAAAAAACGGCTCACCGTCAAGCACCGGAGCGCCGAGTGTGTGGTCCCACACGATGTGTGGTCGCAACACGTCGAGCATCCCCTGCAGCACCGGAGCCGTAAGGGACTCGGCCAGACCCTGGGGAAAACACAAGTAACCGTCGCGCACAAAGCGCTGCCGTAACACTGCTGCGTCCTCGGTGAGGAACGAGTGTTGCAGCGGCTCATACACGACCGCATCGAAATCTCCCGCGGGGCGTACTGCAACGGGCACCGTCACCGCTGTGCGTCACCGTCGTAGACCAGAATGCCTTCTTTGTAAGTGGCCATCACGCCGATGTCCACGAGGGTCTCGGGATCGACGGCAAGGGGGTTGCGTGAAAGCACCACAAGGTCCGCCAGCTTGCCCACCTCGAGCGTCCCCTTGTCATCCTCTTCAAAATGCTGCCAGGCAGGCCAGATGGTCATCGCTCTGAGGCCCGTGGCCACATCAACGCGATGCTGCGTCCCCAGCACCTGTCCCGAGCGCGTGCGTCGCGTCACGGTGGCCGAGAGTACGCGCATGGAATTGGGCAGCGCGACAGGCGCATCGTGGTGTGAACCGAAAATCATATTGCGTTCACGCAGCCAGCCCGTAGGCGAAATATGCTCGGCCCGCTGTGCACCCAGCACGGAGTCACGGTGCCAGTCGCCCCAGTAAAAGGTGTGCATGGGGAACAGCGAGGGGAATATGCCCAGGGTTTTCAGTGCATCCACCTGATCCTCGCGCAGCGTCTGCCCGTGGATCAGCACCGGGCGATTGTCGACTTGGGGATGGGCTTTTTGCGCCTCGGCCACCGCGCCGATGAGTGCGTCGATGGCGGCATCACCGTTGGCGTGGACCAGAATCTGCCAGTCGTTGGCCCAGGCTTTCAGCACGCTGGCATTGACCACGTCCGACGTTATCGCTGCATAGCCCGCGTAGCTGTCGTCCTGACCCAGGGGTGGCACATGGTACGGCTCACTCAACCATGCCGTTTTGCCCTGGGGGGAACCGTCGATCGTGAGCTTGACGCCGCCGACACGATAGCGATTGTGATACTGCCGGGACGGTGAAAACCCCTCGTCCACCATCAACATATCGGGATAGGCCACCAGATCAATGGGAAGCACGTCACGCGCCGCGACGCGGCTCATGGCCCCCATGGTTTCGGGGCTAGCTCGCCCCTCCTGCGCCGTGGTGTAACCAAAGCTCGCCATGCTCTTCACCCCCGCCACGAGCATGCGCTCCTGCATATCGGCATCGACCTTCGCCAGCGCGGCAAACAGCAGACGGAAGAACGCATACTCCTCGGCGACGCCATTGGGCTGGCGCCCGTCGGCCTCGCGCCGGAAGGCGCCGCCGTCGGGGTCCGGCGTATCGGGCCCCACGCCGGACAGCTTCAACCCGAGCGTATTGGCAACTCCGAGGTGACCGGACTGGTGAATAATCACGATGGGCACGTCGGTGGAAACCGCATCAAGGTCCTGTCGTGTGGGATGACGCTGCTCAGCCAGCTGGGAATCGTCATAGCCGAAACCCACCACCCAGCCGACGCTCTCCGTCAGGAGCGGCTCGCTGTCGATGTACTCGCGCAGCACGCGCTGCAGCGCCCCGATGCTGTTGCCCTCGCCGTCAGGCGCGGGCAAGAGATTTGCGCTCATGGCCTGCAGACCGATGAAGTTGGCATGACTGTGGGAGTCGACAAACCCTGGCAGCAGCGCCTTTCCTGCAAGGTCGATGTGGCGGGTGGCATCCGTGGCAAATACGGATACCTCAGCCAGGGAACCCACTGCCACAATGCGCCCCTCGTCAACAGCGAGGGCTTCTGCGACGCGATCCCCCCGGTCGAGGGTGATCACGGGACCACCGCTGAATATCAGGTCGACGGCCTGGGCAACTGTGGCCAGACTCACCAGCATCGTCAGTCCAAAACCGCGGACCAGAAAACCAGAAAGGCTGCCCAACGAGTGCAAAACCGCGTTCATAATCCTACCCCTCAGATCAGTCATGCTTTGACAGCAGATACTCTGCCACCGCCTGGTAGGCCGGCAGCGACGTGGGATCGATGGCTGCATTAAAGGCTACAGGAAAGGAAGCAAAGCGGGCGATGACCATTTCGGCCTTGGGATCCACATAGATCGCCTGCCCATGAATGCCCCGCGCACTGTAGGCACCGTGATCGTTGTGCAGGTGCCACCACATGCTGCGATAGCTGCCACCGGGCAAAGTGTCGTAGCCGGCGGGCACAAACTTCGCAGGATCACCACCACCGGCGATGGATGCCACCGCCTGCTCGGGAATCACCTGTTCGCCCTGCCATTGGCCGCGCTGCAACAGCATCTGCCCCAGGCTGGCGGCGTCGCGCAGGGAGAGGTTCAGGCCCCCGGCCACCAGGGGAGTGCCCAGGCTGTCGGTCATCATGTCGGCCTCCTGTTCCAACCCCATGGGCTTCCAGATGCGCTCGCTCAGCAGCGTGACCACATCGCTGCCGCTGGCGCGGGCGATCACCCAGGCCAGGGCGTCGGTGTTGATGGACTTGTACGAAAACGCCTCGCCATGGCGCCCCTCGCCCTGCACGCTCTGCAGAAACTCGTAGTAGTTGCGCGGCCCCGTATAGCTCTCGGGCTTGGGTGTCGGATCCCCCGCCGCGGCATAGGCCCAGATATCCGCATTCGGATCGGCGTAGTCTTCGTTGAAGCGCACGCCCGTCGTCATATCCATCACCTGGCGCACCGTGGCATCACCGAAGGCGCTGGCGGCCAGTTCTGGCACGTAGTGACGTACGGGACGACTGTCGTCGATCACGCCCTCGGCGATCAGCACCTCAGCAATCAACCCCGCATAGGACTTGGTGACTGACATGGCCAGGTGGCGAGCCTCTCGATCAAGGCAACCAGAGTAGTACTCGTACACCACCTTGCCGCGATGCAGCACCAGAATGCCATCGGTGTAATTGGCGGCCAGGGACTCCCGCCAGGTCATGGGCTTCTCGCTGCCCGTGGGCGTGAAGCTCACCTCGTCGATCGCCGAATCCAACGCCTCTTCGGCGCGGTACGGCGCGCCCACACCGCGGGCGATGCGCCGGGTCGCCTGCATTTCGCGCATGTGACAAACGCTCCAGCGCAACTTGGGCCAGGTAAAAAAATTGCTCATGGGCGGGGCAATGACTTTTTCCGCAGGGGGTGGAAAACCTACCATCCAGCCCAGCTTACGGGGATCGGACTCGGCATCGGACGGGGGAACGGTGGATGCCGCGCGAACAGGCAGCACAGTGGCAGCGGCCATCAGGGCCAGAATAATCAGGGTGGCTTTTTTCATTATGAGTCCTGTTACGAAAGCTACAAAAGCGAGGCGAACCCTATCACGGTACTCAGACCCCCGCCTCCTCGTGATGGATTACCCAGGATTCGGCAATCCCCGCATCGCGCCAGGCACGCAAATCCGCATCGGCCAGCCATGCGTTCACGTACTGCGTTGCAAGCTCGGGCAGATCCATGGCGTAGCCGTCAAAGCGAAGCGCCACGGGCGCAAAGAAAGCATCGACAATGCTCCAGTCACCAAACAGCCATGGCCCCTGGGCAGGCGCCATGGCGCGTGCCTCCTGCCACAGCGTGCAGATGCGGGCGATATCCGCTAGGGCTGCTGCGTCCATCTCTATCTGGCGCTGATGGGCGCGGCAATTCATGGGTAACTGGTGACGCAGCGCGGCGAAGCCACTGTGCATCTCGGCCATCATGGCCCGGGCCCGACTGCGCAGCACCGGATCGCACGGCCACAGGCTGCCATTCGCGAATCGATCATTCACCGCCTCGGCAATCGCCAGCGAGTCCCACACCCGCTCATCGTCGAGCCAGAGCACCGGTACGCGACCTGTCGGCGAGTACTCCCCGATGCGCTCGTAAAATTCCGGTGTATCCATGGGCAAGACTACGAGCTGCGGATCGATGCCGGCGCGGCGCAGACATAACCAGGCGCGTAGCGACCAGGACGAGTAGTTCTGGTTGCCACAGATCAGGCGGACAACGGATGGCTGGGGATCACTCACGTGGGAACCTCCCTGAGGAAACGGACAAAGTGCGACGGAAATCGGCAGTGTCTGCGTAGAGTACTTCAAGCGCAACCAATGCTCGCAGGACAGCCATGCAGGAAGTCATTATCATGGAATCTCGCCGGGTCGACCCCAGGGTCGCCCTTCTGACTCCTGTCGAGGCACCCGCGCCGAAAACACCGTGTACTACCGTTCCTTCGTTGCCCGTATCGTTGCCCGTGTCGTTGTCTGTGTCGTCGTCACCGTCATCGCGGTACTTTGTACTGGCTGCGTCTCGACATCCCGGCACGCCCGTCCCCCTGGCGTGCATAGCTGCGAATCCTTCTTCATCTACGTGCTCTGCGTTACCGACGCAAACTCGGACGGCAGCGTGGACTACATGTATTTTGACGATACGCGAGAGATATTCATGTACGACGGTTCGCCCGACAATCATCTATTGAGCGTGATGCCCCTGCATCGCTGCGCCATTCCCATGGATCGGGATTCGCAGGCGGTGAGTTCACGGTTGCTTTACGAAGACCTGGGATTGGCGGAACGCCTGGCGCTAAAGGGCAACCTCATTCGCAATTATCGTTCGGCACAGGCTGCGGTGGATGCCTGCTATAACAAAGATCGTACGGACGCCCAGTCTCAACCGTTTCTGGATGATGAGGACTGGGACGAAGGAGAATAACCATGCCCGCAATCCTGCAGCGCCTGCTACTTGCCATCGCCCTGATCACACTCACCGCTTGCGGTGGGGGCGGCGGTGGAGGTGGTAGCGTCGACCCGACACCCCAAAGTGAGAACGGCGGCGGTAACGGCGGTGGCAATGGGGGAGATAACGGCGGCGGCAATGGCGGGGGCAACGGTGGCGAATCGGGCGAGGAAACGCTGAAGGGACTGTATGGCGCCTCACGCCTGGGCAGTCGCGCGACCTTTGGCGCCGACCTTGCGACAATCGAGTATATCGACGCACTGGGTGAAGAGGCCTGGCTCGAAGAGCAGTTCACCCTGGCATATTCTTCGCACGATGCCGTCGTTATGGGCCTGTTCGAACTGCAGGAATCCGGCGCCTTTGAACAGTTGCGCGAGGACCGGGACATTGACGACTTTCAGGCGCTCTTCGGTCGCGCCGCATGGTGGCATACCACCATAACCGCACCGGATCAGTTACGGCAGCGCGTCGCCTACTCCCTGAGCCAGATCTTCGTGATCTCTGACACGGTCAATACGCTGCTACAGGCTCCCTATGCCACCAGCAACTACTACGACACACTGCTCCAGCATGCCTTCGGTAATTTTCGCGATCTGCTATTGGCAGTTACGCTGCACCCGTCCATGGGCTTTTACCTGAGCCATCTCAACAACGCCAAGAGCGACCCCGAGGCGGGTACCTTCCCTGACGAAAACTATGCCCGGGAAGTCATGCAGTTGTTCTCTATCGGGCTGTTCGAACTGAACATTGACGGCAGCGAAAAGCTCGATGACAGCGGGCAGCCGATTCCCACCTACGACAACGACGACATACGCGAATTCGCCAAAATCTTCACCGGTTTGTCCTGGGGCGGTGACAACCCGCGTTTCGCCTCCTTTCGCGTGGATTTCTCGCAGCCCATGAAGATGTTCAATAACTTTCATGAACCGGGTGAAAAACACCTGCTGCTGGGTGAAGTCGTTCCCGCCGGGCAGGATGGTATGGCCGATGTAGAGGCAGCGATCGACAATCTTTTCAACCACCCGAACGTGGGGCCTTTTATCGGTCGCCAGCTTATTCAGCGACTGGTCAGCAGTAACCCCTCTCCCGCCTATGTGACACGCGTCGCCGAAACGTTCAACGACAATGGCGAAGGTGTGCGCGGCGACATGCAGGCGGTGCTGCGCGCCATCCTGCTGGATGAGGAGGCGCGGGCGATACCGGACACGCAGAGTCTCCGTGGCAAGCTGCGCGAGCCACTGCTTCGTTACACCGCCATGCTGCGTCAGTTAGGTGTCAGATCACCCGATGACTTCTACGCCAACCTCGGTTTCGTGGTACAGCAATTGATTCAACAGCATCCACTGTCCGCACCCAGCGTGTTCAATTTTTACCTGCCCAACCACCAGCCCATCGGCGACATCGCCGACGCGGGCCTGGTCGCACCGGAATTCCAGATCACCAATACGAATACGGTGGTGGAGATTTCCAACCTCATGCAGTTCGCGATCATCGGCGACTTCGTGAACGACCTGGACGATCCGCCTTTCAGCAAAGCCTATCTGGAACTGGGCGATTTTCTGCCCCTGGCCGATGACATCGATGCGCTGATGGATCGCATGGACACGGTGTTCACCTACGGCACGCTCTCTGAGGTAACGCGAACAGAAATTGCCAACCTGCTGTCCGTGGTCGATGAGCAGGAGCTTCGTGTGCGCATTGCCGTTTATCTGCTGCTCATTTCGCCCGACTACGCCGTGGAGATCTGACCCATGCTTACCCGCCGACATTTTCTTCGCCACGCCAGCCACCTGGGCCTTGCCAATGCCACGCTGGGTTCAGGCCTGCTGAACCTCGCCATGGCTCGCCGCGCAGCTGCGCAAACCGACGACTACCGCGCCCTGGTCTGCATCCTGTTTGCCGGCGGCATCGATTCGTACAATGTGCTGGTTCCCAATGACAGTTCGACCTATCAGGCCTACGCGACGATTCGCAGCGACCTGGCCCTGCCACAAAGCGCGCTGCTACCGCTACAGGGCAGCGATGACCAGGGTCACTCCTTTGCCGTACACCCACAGCTTCCCGGACTGAAATCGCTTTTTGACAATGGCAACGCGGCCTTTGTCTCCAATGTCGGCACACTGCTCGAACCCATGGACACGGCCAAACTGAGCGCCGAAACCCTGGAGGTGCCGCTGGGTCTGTTCTCGCACTCGGACCAGATACAGCAATGGCAGACCGCCGTATCGAGCGAGCGCATCGCCCAGGGCTGGGGTGGACGCATTGCCGATTTACTTGAAGGGGGCAATCCCGCCAACGGCATCTCTATGAATGTATCGCTCTCGGGAAACAATATTTTCCAGAGCGGAGCCCTGACCTCACCCTACGCCATCACCGCGACCGGTGATGGCGCCCCGGCCTTGAGCGGCTACGACGATCCCGGCGAGCGCGGCGAGTTTGTGCGCGCTGCCATCGACGCCGTGCTGCTCGCCGACCAGGGTCAGCTCTTTCGGCGCGAATACGCCAACCGCCTGTCGGGCTCGATCGAATCCCAGGCCGTATTTGTCGACGCGCTGCAGAGCGCCGGCCCTCTGCCCACGGCATTCTCTCAGGCTCCCTTTTCCGCCGCTATGGCCCAGATCGCCCGTGTGATCAGCGCCCGGCAAAGCCTGGGTGCCAGTCGCCAGACATTCTTTGTCACCGTGGGCGGCTGGGACCACCACGACGACGTGATCGACAACCAGGCGGCCATGCTGCCGGCGATCGACAACGGTCTGGTGGAGTTTTACAACGCGCTGGAGGCCCTGGGTGTCGCCTCACAGGTCACCACGTTCACGACCTCGGATTTTGGTCGCACCCTGACCTCCAATGGCAAAGGCTCGGACCACGGCTGGGGAGGTCACCACTTCGTCATCGGGGGCAGCGTCAATGGTGGACAATTTCTGGGCAGCTACCCTGACATTCACCCCGACAACCCTCTGGATGTGGGTCGGGGAATCTACGCCCCCACCACCTCGGTTGATGAATACTTTGCCGAACTGGCGCTCTGGTTCGGCGTCAGCGGTGGCGATCTCGAGATGATTCTGCCCAATATCGGTCGCTTCTATACACCGACCACCGGCGGCCGCCCCCTGGGCTTTCTGTACGCCTGACCAGCGCGGATACCGCGGGCCTTGACGCAGATCATGGTCACACCCGCCCATTGCGTTCATAAGGTATGTTCAGAGCGTCATTGCACAGGCAGTAGTGTAGAGCTACTGCCCATAACTATTGCACATACTTCAGGTGAACACGCGTTTAAGGAGTCACAATATGGCCCATATAGTCGTACTCGGTGCCGGTACCGGCGGCATGCCCGCTGCCTACGAACTCAAGGAGATGCTGGGTAAACAGCACGACGTTACCGTGGTGAACGAACGGGACTATTTTCAGTTCGTGCCCTCCAATCCCTGGCTGTGCGTGGGCTGGCGTGATCGTGAATCGATCACCTTTGATATTCGCAAACACCTGGAACGCAAGAAAATCAACTTTGTCGCAAAGCGCTGCGAAGAAATCGTTCCCGAAGAAAACTACCTCACCGTCGATGGCGGCGAACGCATCGACTACGACTACCTGGTCATTGCCACAGGCCCACGTCTGGCCTTTGAAGAAGTCGAAGGCTCCGGCCCCGACGGCGGTCACACGCACTCCGTGTGTACCGTCGACCACGCCGAAAAAGCCTACGACGGTTACCGGGAACTGCTGGAAGAACCGGGCCACGTGATCGTTGGTGCCATGCCCTTCGCCTCGTGCTTCGGCCCCGCCTATGAAACGGCCTTTGTCATCGACGCGGACCTGCGCAAGCGCAAAATGCGTGATCGCGTGCCCATGACCTACGTGACCTCGGAACCCTATATCGGCCACCTCGGCCTCGGCGGTGTGGGCGACTCCAAGAGCGTACTGGAGTCCGAGCTGCGACAGCACCACATCAAATGGATCTGCAACGCCAAAGTGACGCGCGTAGAAGCGGGCAAAATGTTCATCGACGAGCACAACGATGAGGGCGAAGTGATCAAGCAGCACGAACTGGAATTCAAGTACTCCATGATGCTGCCCGCCTTCAAGGGTGTGGATGCCGTGGCCAATGTCGAAGGCCTGTGCAATCCCCGGGGCTTCGTGCACGTGGACGAGTTCCAGCGCAACCCCACCTACCCCAACATCTACTCCGCCGGCGTCTGCATCGCCATACCGCCGATCGAACCGACCCCAGTGCCGACCGGCGCACCCAAGACCGGTTATATGATCGAGTCCATGGTGACCGCCATCACGCACAACATTGCCAATGACATTCACGGCAAGGAGCCCGACACCCGCGCCACCTGGAACGCGCTCTGTCTGGCCGATATGGGCGACACCGGTGCCGCCTTTGTCGCCCTGCCGCAGAATCCACCGCGGAACGTGGCCTGGATTCGCAAGGGCAAGTGGGTGCACATGGCCAAGATTGCCTTCGAGAAGTACTTCATCCGCAAGATGAAGATGGGTACCTCGGAGCCGATTTACGAGAAATACATTCTCAAGCTCATGGGTATTGAGAAGCTCAAGGACTGATACGCCACGGACCGATGGCTCATGGCCGGGACTGGGAAACCGTCCCGGCTTTTTTTATGCTGGCGTGCTGACATCTTCCGGGGATACCCATGATCCTGAATCTTCTGCTCGGCGTCGCCACGATCGTACTCTGCCTGGTCCTGCAGATCGCGTTGCTCACGCGTGCCCTTATCTACTATGCCAATCACCAGTCCGCCCTGGAACACGCCTCGTACCTGCGCGCCATGGTGATTCTCAATGGCGTGATGCTGCTACTCATGTTCGGCAACCTCGGCCAGGTGGCCCTGTGGGCCCTGCTGTTCCAGTTTCTGGGTGAATTCGAGCAATACCGCACGGCCTTCTATCACTCGCTGGTCAACTTCGCGACCCTGGGTTACGGCGACATCGTCATGAGTGAGCAACGACGGTTGCTGGGCGCGATACAGGCCATGAACGGTGTGTTGATGGTGGGTATTTCCACCGCAGCCTTCATGACCACGCTACGTGACGCGGTGAAACACAACAGCAG
This sequence comes from Gammaproteobacteria bacterium, assembly GCA_030433415.1. Classification (GTDB taxonomy): domain Bacteria; phylum Pseudomonadota; class Gammaproteobacteria; order Pseudomonadales; family Halieaceae; genus Congregibacter. The sequence goes on from JAUIMF010000022.1 coordinate 10,547, forward strand.
CGCCTGGACCGCGAAACATGGCAAGGGTGTGCGCGAACTCGTGGACCGGCAAGACTGATCGCCGACCCGGGTGGTTTACCCACGACCATGACAATCCCGCGGTATTGGGGTAGAACAAGCGTCACCAATCAAAACAATAACGAGAAAACCCAATGCTGAAGGAATCCTTCATTCAGGGTCCGGCGGAGCCGCCGGTACGTGATCTCACCATTGGTGACGCGCTGCGCGAGGCGGTCACCGAGATGCCGGACAAAGTCGCGCTTATCGCAGGCTCTGCGGATCCGGCGGAACGGCGTCAGTGGACCTACTCAGCGCTGCTGAACGAGGCAGAGCGAGCGGCGCGGGCATTGCTGGAACGCTTTGAACCCGGCGAGCGGGTTGCAGTGTGGGCACCCAATATTCCCGAGTGGGTCATCATGGAATACGGCTGTGCCCTGGCGGGGGTGGTGCTGGTCACGGTCAATCCGTCCTACCAGGCCGACGAGCTCGCCTATGTGCTGCGCCAGTCCGGTGCGGCGGGAATTTTTTTATTGCCCGATTATCGTGGCAACCCCATGGCGCAGCATCTGGACTCGGTGCGCGGCGATTGTCCGGCGCTCCGTGAGGTTATCTATTTCACGGACTGGCGCGGTTTTCTCGCCAGCGCGGGCGATGCACCGCTGCCGGCCATCAACGCTAACCAGGCCTGCATGATCCAGTACACCTCGGGAACCACGGGTTTTCCCAAGGGCGCCCTGCTCCACCACCGTGGCCTGGTCAACAATGGCGCCCATACGGTAGCGACCATGGGCGCCGCAGAGGGAACCGCCTACATGGGCATCATGCCGCTGTTCCATACCGGCGGTTGCGTCCTGGCGGTGCTGGGATGCCTGTCACTGCGTTCGACGCTGATTCTGGTCGAGACCTTTGAGCCGGGCCTGGTGCTGGAACTCATGGAGACCTACCGGGCAGCCGCCATGCTGGGCGTGCCCACCATGCTCATTGCAATGATCGAGCATCCGAGTTTCGCGGAGCGAGACCTGTCGTGTGTGCAGGCAATCTGCTCCGGAGGCTCTACGGTGCCCGCGGACCTGGTGCGGCGCCTCGAAACCGCCGTGGGAGCCCCCTTCACCATTGTCTTTGGCCAGACCGAATGCTCGCCCGTCGCCTGCATGACCCGCCCCGACGACTCGATTGAAGACAAGGCTCGCACACTGGGCACCGCCATGCCCAATGTCGACATCAAGATCATCGATCCCGAAACGGGTGCAACGCAGCCCATTGGCGTGCTGGGGGAATTCTGTACTCGCGGCTATCACGTGATGCACGAGTACTACGACAACCCCGAGGCCACCGCCAGCACCATCGACGCCGAGGGCTGGCTGCACACCGGTGACCTGTGTTCCATGGACGAACGCGGTTACTGCACCGTCGAAGGCCGACTCAAGGACATGATTATTCGCGGGGGCGAGAACATCTATCCCCGGGAGATCGAAGAACTGCTGTTCCAGCACCCCGATGTGGGTGAAGTGGCGGTGGTGGGACTGCCCGATGAGCGCATGGGTGAGGAAGTCGCCGTATTCCTGCGGCCCGCGCCCGGCGCCCGGCTCGATCGCAACGCTCTTTTCGCGTACGTGCGTGAACACCTGTCGCCACAGAAAACACCGCGCTACTGGTTCGAAGTGGATGCCTACCCTCTCACCGGCTCCGGCAAGATCCAGAAGTTCGCCCTGCGCCAGAACTGGAGCGAGGGTGCCTATCGCGAGATGCCGGCGACCTGATTTCGAACACGGCCTTGAATGTCACTGGGTTTCATCCCCCGGCGGCAGCACCGGTCCGAGGTTTTTGCTGACCCCCGGAGCAATGGGTGCCCCGGAATCACGCTCTGCCACGGCCTGGCGAAAACCGACGGTTTCGGCACGCTCGCGAAACCACAGCCCCTCGGGAGAGTGACGGGCAATCCCGTCGAAGAAATTCGCAAAGCGCTGGGTGTTTGCCAGCCCCATGGCCTCGTAGGCCTGATTGACGACGATCTTGCTCATCATCAACTGGTTCTTCGGCACGCCTTTGATGCGATCGCATAGCGCCGCCACCGCTGCCTCGAGTTCATCGGCGGGTACGGCCTTTTGGATCAGGCCCATGGCCTGAGCCTCCTGCCCCGTCACCAGGTCACCGGTGAACAACATGCGTTTGGCGTTCTCAATGCCCAGGCGATACACCCACATCATGGGCGTCGGGATCCCCCAGACCCGGGCCGGTGGATAACCGATGCGCGCATCCTCGGCCATCACCACCATGTCACAGCACAGGGCAATGTCGCTCCCCCCTGCCGCCGCGGCGCCGTGTACCTGGGCGATCGTTGGCTTCGTCGCGCGCCACAGCGCCATGAAGTCCTCGGTGTTGCGGGACATCATGGCGTAGTCGACGGTGGGGTCCCAGGGCATCTCCTGATTGCCGTGCATTTCTCCCGGTGTCTCGGCGTACTCCACCAGGTCATAGCCTCCGCAAAATCCTTTGCCCGCGCCGCGCAGCACAATGACATGCACATCGGGGTCGGCATCGGCGCGCTCAACCGCGTGGCGAAGATCCCGGGGCAACTGTGCGTTGATGGCGTTCAGACGTTCGGGACGGTTCAGGGTCAGGGTGGCGACGCGATCGTGCACATCGTACAGAACAGTGGACATGGGTGACTCCGGTGAGGGCGTGACCGGATCATATCGACTGCGATGACAAAACACAGCCGACGAACGCGGTGCGTAGAGCGGTTACAATAACAACGTCATTCATCGTCGTGGATTCAACATGCTGACCGTACATCACCTGAACAACTCCCGCTCCCAGCGTGTGCTCTGGCTTCTGGAAGAACTTGGCGTGGAATACGATGTGCGCAACTACCAGCGCGACAGTGAAACCAATCTGGCCCCGCCAGAGCTTCTGGAAATTCACCCGCTGGGAAAATCCCCGGTGATCACCGACGGGCAATTCACCATCATCGAATCCGGTGCCATTATCGATTACATCGTGCGTCACTACGGTGAGGGTCGCCTGGCACCGGTTCCGGGTACCAGCGCCTACGAGGACTACCTGCAATGGATGCACTACGCCGAGGGCAGCGCCATGCTGCCGCTCATGCTCAAGATGTACACGGGGCGCCTGCCGGACGGCGGTGCGGCGCTGCAACCGCGCATTCACAGTGAATTGGATAATCATCTCGGCTTTATGAATCGTGCCCTTGAAACCTCAGACTGGTTTGTAGATAACGAATTCAGCGCCGCCGACATTCAGCTGTCCTTTGTTCCCCAGGTTGGCAAACTGCTTTACGGACTGGACTCGTTTCCCGAACTCGAGGCATTTCTGAGCCGTATTCATGCCCGCCCCGCCTACCAGCGTGCGCTGGAGCGGGGAGGCCCCTACGCCTTTGGAAGTTGATGCCCCGCTCATGAAGCTGGATAACAAGCTGCGGCAACTGGCCGAAGCACCGGAACTGCCATTGCTGCGACTGCAGTCGCTGCTCGGTTTGTCCAGTGGGGCCTACGGCCTTCTTGTCGGTGCCGTGAGCATGGCGTTCCTTCTGATACCGTTTCTGGTCTACGACCTGCCCCCTGCAGCCCAGCGCGACATTCTGGGCTCTGCCCTGTTTTTCAGCAGCAGCTATGCCATCCTGGCTGGATTTATGGCACCGGTGGTTCGTGGCGCCGCCGCCGATCTCGACGCATTGGGGTCGGTACTGCCCGTGTCGGAGGGCGACCGCTGCATACTGGCCCGCGGGCTTTCACGCCTGCCCACCCCGGCGCTGCTGCGTGAACTGGCCCTTGGCCTGATCGCCGGCAGTATTCACTGCTACCTGCTGGGCCATTTGCAACTACCGTGGGTACTGATGCTCGGACAGGTCGTTGCCACGCTGCTGCTCTGGGTCCTCATGTTTCTCACGGTGCCAAAACTGGCAACCAACGCCCTGTTGTTTTCACGCCTTGGCCGCTGCGCCGAGCCGGATCTGCTGCGCCCCAGCCGCCACGCCGCTTTCGGCAGCGCCGCGCTACGACCGGCGCTGTTGCTCATCGGCACCCTGTGCGCCTACGTCGTACTCTTTCTGGAAAACGGATCCTCGCTGGAACCGTCCACGCTGATCGGTGCCCTGGTATCGCTACCAACGCTGCTGGGGATTATTGCCCTGCCCCTGCGCGGTATTCGCCAGCGCATTCGCGAGACCCGTATGAACAGCCTCCTGGCGCTGGATCAGCGTCTGGAGAGCATTACCACGGCCCCCCTGGCGACACTTTCTACCAGCACACTGCAGGACATGGACATCCTGCTGGATATGCGTGAGCGCATCGCCCAGGCACCCGGCTGGCCTCTGGATCTCGCCGGCGTGCAACGCATACTGCTGTACATCGTGCTGCCACCCCTGACCTGGGTAGCGGCTGCCATGGTCGAGATGTTGGTAGACGCTCTGGTTTAGCTGCGAACCAACAGCACCGTGGCACACGAGTCTCGATCGGATCCGCCCTCCACAGCAGGAATACCAGGTCTCGGTGGAAACCGATGATCGAAATCAATGGCAATGACTGAATCCGTTGCCTCGGCGGCAAAACTTCGTAAGCTAGCACCCTGTATCAATACCTTGTTTTCCACCGGACACTGTCATGTTGATTGGAAAATCCAAAGTCGTTCTCGGCCGCCTGATGGGTCGCGCTCTCCAAATCTCAGGCGCAAGTGCAGCCCTGGCAGAAAACACTGAGCGAAGCCTTGATCAAGTGCTGGAAGTAGACGTGGACTCACGCAATGCGGCCGAAGCGATCGGTGAAATCAGTGACAACCTGTCAATGGTCTCTGCCGCAGCCGAGGAATTCAGCATCAACATGCAGCAGATCCTGGAGAGCGTGCGCGATTCGCAAGCGAACGTCAGTGCCGTGTCTGATAGCACTGGAGAACTCGCCACCGCGTCGGGAGAAATCGCCCAGAACACGGAACGGGCGCGCAGCGTCAGCACGCAGGCGGTGCGCAGCGTCGATGCGACGCTGGAAAAAGTCTCGGGGCTGGAAGATGCAGCACACGAAATCAGCAACCTGACCCAGGTGATCCACGACATTTCGGAACAGACCAAGGTACTGGCGTTGAACGCGACCATCGAGGCCGCGCGCGAAGCAGAAGCCGGCCGTGGCTTTGCCGTCGTTGCCCGCGAGGTCAAAGACCTGGCATCGGAAACCCGCGAGGCAACGGCGTTTATTCGCGAGCGTGTATCGACCATCGAAGAGACGATTACCAGCACCATCGCGGCGATCAAGGACGTATCCAAAGTCATCAGCAGCGTTAATGAAGTCGTGAACACCATCGCCGCTGCCGCCGAAGAGCAGTCCATCACGACGCGCAATATCGCTGACAACGCCGACCATGCATCAGAGAACTTCGCGGCAATCTCCAATGCCGTGGACGAAGGTGCCATGGCAACGCAGGACGTTACCCGTCGACTTGCTCAGGCCGCCGGGCAGGCCCGCCACGCCCGCGAGGCCTCCCAGCGCTGCGCCGACAACTCCCGCCAGATCGCGAGCGACGCCACCAGTAATTTTGCCCAGACGCTAGAAATAAACGCCCGCCAGGACGACATGATCTCGGAGTTTGAAGCACTTAGGGTGAGTGCAGACGTCGATGTACAGTCACAAAAAAGCCAGCTATTCGAGTTCACACCTCGCTTCAGCGTGCTGGTAGATGACATGGATGCCGACCATCAACGCATCTTTCAATTTATCAATGAGATTCACGAGCACGCGAAGAGTGGTGCAAGCATCTACCAGCAGGCTGAAAAGTTTCGGGAGATGGCAGTTTTTACCGCTGAGCATTTCCGCCGCGAAGAAATACTGATGGAAAAAAACGGCTACCCGAAACTGCAGGAGCAGAAGGACGCACATACCAAACTGCTCGCCTCTGTAGACGTCTACGCCAATACGCTTGAGTCCGGGGACCCCATCAATCTCGTTGCAGCGCTGAACTTTCTGAACAAATGGCTGCAGGGGCACATTCTGGGCGAGGATCGTCAGTACGGCGATTATTTCAAGGCGCAGGGCATCAAGGTCTGACTATCTCTTACCCGCCCTGCCGTACCGTAACAACGTAACGCCCAGATCGCGCACTGCGGCGCGCGTCAGTTGACCGGCACGATCCAACCGAAGGGATCTTCGCGCTCGCCGTACTGAATACCCGTCAGTTCATCGAACAGTCGCTGCGCGACGGGTCCGGTCTCGTTGCCGTTGATGTCATACTCGCGACCAGCCATGGCCATACGCCCTACGGGCGATACCACGGCAGCCGTGCCACAACCGAAGACCTCGGTAATGCGTCCCGAAGCAATGTCATCAAGGATCTGGTGAATGTCCAGGCGCGCCTCTTCCACCTCGTAACCCAGGGTCGGTGCCAGCTTGAGTAGCGAATCACGGGTAATACCCGGCAGAATCGACCCACTGAGCTCCGGCGTCCGTATCAGCTGGCCGTCATACACAAAGCAGATATTCATGGCGCCGACTTCTTCGACGTAGCGCCCCTCGATCGCATCGAGCCACAGTACCTGCGTATAGCCCTGACGCGCCACGGCTTCGCTCACGAACAGGCTCGCAGCATAGTTACCGCCGGTCTTGGCTTCGCCCACGCCCCCTTTTACGGCCCGACGGCATTCATCGGACACGTACACTGACACAGGATTGAAACCCTCGGGGTAGTACGGGCCTGCCGGGTTGGTGATCACAAAATGCAGATAGCTACCCGCGGCGCCCAGGCCCAGCTTGGGGCTCGTGGCAATCATCGCCGGTCGGATGTACAGCGACGAGCCGTCGTCCCCCGGCACCCACGCGGCGTCGAGGGCCACGAGGGCTTTCATGGCCTCTACATGAAACGCCTCGTCCACCTCGGGCATCACCATGCGGCTCGCGGAGCGATTGAAGCGCGCTGCGTTCGCCTCGGGCCGGAACAGATTGATACCGCCGTCGCGACGACGGTAGGCCTTCAGGCCTTCGAATATTTCCTGGCTGTAGTGCAGCACTGCAGCGGCGGGACTGAGCGAAAAATTCTCAAAGGGACGGATCTGCGCATCGTGCCACCCCTGACCGACGTCGTAGGCCTGGGTGAACATGTGGTCCGAAAAACCCGTGCCAAAGGAATACTGCGCCGGGCATTGGCCCCGCTGCGCCTCTGGCAGTGCCGAAATTGAAATGCTCACTGTTGTTCGTCCGATCTGCTTGCTCAGGTTGTTGCAGCGATCAGGTACACGCACCTGTCACCGCCCTAGGGTGGCATAGAATAGAGTGTTATGGCGCGGGGCCATAGGGCTAAAGTCCGGGCAAAATTACCACGGCGTAGGCAAAGGGGTGGCAGAGTCATGAAACTGATACTGGCGGGTGCGACAGGTCTGGTGGGCGGCGAATGCCTGCAGTTGGCGGAACGTGCCGGCCATGAGGTTGTTACCATCGGTCGGCGCAGCTTGCAGCGCGGAGAAAACGAGATCCTGGCGGACTTCACAGCGCCCATCGATCTGCCCCATGCCGATGCGGTCATCTGCACCCTGGGAACCACGCTCGCAAGGGCGGGCAGCCGCGAAGCCTTTTATGCCGTGGACCACGACGCCGTGCTAACGCTGGCCCGGAGCGCGAGGAGCAGCGGCATCGATCACTTCCTTGTGATCACAGCGGTCGGCGCAGACCCACGCTCGAGGGTGTTTTACTCCCGCGTGAAGGGTGAGATTGAGCGGGACCTTGAGGAACTGAAGTTTGCCCGCCTCGATATTGCCAGACCAGGACTACTGCTGGGCAACCGCGATGAAACGCGCCCGGTCGAGGCACTGTTCCAGCGCCTGGACCCGTTGATCAGGCCGTTGCTCTTCGGCCCACTGGACCGCTACGGCAGCATTGAGGCCGGCGCCGTCGCCCGCGCCCTGCTCGCTCTGGCCCGGGAAGCGACACCGGGCAGGTATGTGCATGAAAACGAGGGTCTGCGCACAGCAGCGCAGCAATCACCGGAGATGCCCTGATGCCCTGATGCCCTGATGCCCTGATGCCCTGATGCCCAGCGATGGAACTCAGGCCAGTAACGCTTCTTCAACCAGCTGCAAGCGATCCTTGCCAAAAAACATTTCGCCGCCCACGTAAAACGTTGGGATTCCAAAGCAGCCCCGCGCCACGTCAGCCTCTGTGTTGGCGATCAGACGGGCTGTGACGTCGGGATTCTGCGTGCCTTCAAGAAGCGCCGGTGCGATCCAGTATCGGGATCAGGGCGAAGGTCATGCGGTGTCGTCTGCAACGTCGAGGCCGGGCGCGCGTGGCAATGGCTCGACCGGCGCGGGCGCGGACCACTGGCAATTGGCGCGAAACACGTCCTTGATCACGGTGCCCAGGTCATCATAGGCACGGCGGGCACGGGCATCGCGCAGGGCGTCGATGCGACTCATGGATTGGCCGTTCTCCCAGTTCACCACACCCGTCAGCAGCACAAAGGCCTTCTGCGTGAGCACGGCTCCCTCGATGCCCACGTCCCGGGGTTCGATGGTCCGAAAGTCCAGCAGATCATGATCCGACAGCCACACCAGCGTTTCGAAGCAGGCGCGGGACTTGCGATCTGGCAAGCCCGTGAGGTCCCAGTTGATGGGACCGGTTATATCCTCCACCAGCACGATGTGCCGCACGGGGAACGCCGCGTACAGCGCACAGAGCACTTCAGAAGTCACGTAGTAAAAATCGTCGATGTGAGCGGGGTTCATCGTTATCGCAAATGCCAGGAGATTGCCCTGCGGACTATACCTGTTCGCGTCGGTGTGCCGCGAGCACCTGCCCAGTTTTCCGCATTCCCAACGGTTTCAATCCGCCGAGGAAAACCTATAATCGTAGCCATTCCGTCCATGGGAGCCATCGCTCTCTACATCGCCACGCAGACCGTGCACCAATGACCCGATCAACGCCTGAGTTGCCCCACCAGTCCTTTGTGGATTCCATAGATGCGCAACTCGAGGCTGGACTCTCCAGTCGCGAACGTGCCGCCATTACGCAATTGGTCTCGGACTACGTGGATCGCGCCCCACTGGACCAGGCTCCGAGGGAGCGCGAGGTGACGGTGCTCATGGCGGACCTGCGGGGATTCACGTCCCTGGCCGCCAATACCGATCCCAAATCACTGGTGGGTCTGCTGGAACCGTTCTTTGAGCGCATGGCGGCCACGGTGCACGAACACGGCGGTTTCGTGGACAAGTTCCTCGGCGACGGCCTGATGGCGATCTTCGGTGCACCGACCTTCTGCGACGATCATGCGCTTCGTGCCCTGCGCTGTGCTGCGAGCATGCAAAGCGTGATGAAGACACTGAACGCCGAGAACTATGCGCAGAAGCTACCGGCGCTTTATGCCGGTATCGGCCTGAACAGTGGCGAAGTCATGTGCGGCACCTTTGGTTCAAACCACTATCGGGAATACACGGTGATCGGAGACGCGGTGAATATTGCCGCGCGTATGGAGAAGTTCTCGCTGCGCGGCGAAGTGCTGCTCAGCGACGCCTGCTATCGCGCCGCCGCCGATGCGGTCGAGGTTGAAGATACCCGCGAGATCAGAGTGCGAGGCCAGCGCCATGCCGTACGTCTGCACAGTCTGCGGGCCGTCACCCAACCGCAACGGGTCGAAGTTCCCCACGTCGAACTGCGCACATCACCGCGTGTACAGGTAGACCTGCCGCTGCTTTACCAGACGGTAGAAAATCAGCGCGTACTACCCCAGCGACACGAGGGCCATATTCTCAACCTGGGCTATGGCGGCATGCTCGCGCGCATTCCGCGCCCCCTACCGGAGCTCAGCGAAATCACCTTCGGTATTGCGCCAACACCTACCCTGGTCGAACACGAGGACGTTTACGCCCGCGCACTCCACCAGCATCCCACGGAGGGTGGCTACCAGACGGCTTTTGCCTTTACGTCGGTAGGTCAGCACGGCCACGAAGCCGTGCGTCGCTGCGTTGATCAGATGCTCTGGGGAAGCTGAGAGACTCTAGGCCGGGCGGCGACGGAACATTGCCGCCAAACCCAGGCCAATCAGAAGAAGGGGAGCGGGTACGGGTACGGGGTGCGGACCATCCGGCGGCGTGCCACCGTTACCGCCACCGTTGCTCGGAGTGCCGCCGTTAGCCGGCGAGCCACCATTGCCACCGCCATTACCGCCGCCGTTGCCTCCACCGTTGCTGCCGCCATTAATGCCACCGTTACGACCGCCATTCCCCCCACCATTAGAGGGCGTGCCGCCGTTGCCACCGTTGGCAAAGGGCGTGCCACCGTTTGCTGGTGAGCTGAAGGTGCGGGGATCGGGCTCAACAAAAGCTGTCTGGATCACGCAGGGGCTGACCACCAGGCCGCCGGGTGGGCAGGGATCGGGCCAGTAACAGGGACTGACCACCAGGCCGCCACTGGGGCAGGGATCAAAATCATCGGGCAAGCCAGCGAAGCCCGGACTATTGGGGTCGCCAAACAGGTCTTCGGACTTCTGCTCTGGCAAGCCACCTTCTTCCTGTGAATCAAATGCAGAAGATGTGGCCAGGCCACGCTGCGAAGCCTCGTCATTGGACTGGCTACCAAAACCACCGCCAAAGAACGAGGGGCCGCTGACGAAAGCGCCCGCAAAGCCGCTACCAAAGCTACCACCGTGGCGAGCACCCGGGCCGCCGAAGCTACCGCCAAACCAGGGCTGAAAACGTCCTGCCGTGGCGATGAGGTTGCCGTTGCCAGCACTCACCCAGTCGGGAGGACTCTGCAAATAGTCACCGGGTTTTTCCGCTTCGTCACCGAGTCCATGCAAACCAGGAACCTGTAGGCCGGGATCGGGCGCATCAAGCGCAAAGAAAGGATTTTTTTCGCTGCGACGTTTGCGTGCTGCAGCCACGGCCGCTTCCAGCTTCTCTTCCGCCGTTTCGCTGTCTTCAAAATCCAGCACCTCGGCCACGCGACGCTTGATTGCCGCGGGATCCGCCGACGCGGTCGCGAACACAAATGCGAGCAGCGCTGGCACCAGCGTCGCGAACGCCGCAACGACAAAACGTCGCTGGCGCCGCCGGGACCGGCGGGATCTGCGTCTGCTGCTGTGCCTTGTAGTGTTCATGGCGGCGAGTGTGCCGCCCCTTGGGCTCTATGCGTAGGCAATCGGCATAAAACTGTGTCTCAGTTCACTGCAGAGGCGATTCCGGGCAAGAAAGTGTGATGCAGTTCCGTTCGCACCGGGTCAAAGGCTAGCCAAGCCACCGCGTTTTAATCCGATCCCGCAGCCAGACACTGGCAGGATCGTTGTCGGCGCTTCTGTGCCAGATCAGATGCAGATCCTGGTCCTGCACGTCAAAGGGCAGCGCAAGTGCCTTGAGCGGCGTGTGTTGCGCCCAGTAGCTGGGCACCGTGAGCGCCATGTCGGTACGCTCCACGATCTCGGGCGCTACCAGATAGTGTTCCAGGCGCAGACCGATACGACGCTGGTGCCCAAGCCGTGCCAGCTGAATGTCGACCAGTCCCCGCCCCCGGGGTCGGCTCGACACGTGAATGTGGTCGAGGGCCAGGTAGTCGTCCATGGACAGCTCATCACCCACGCCCGGATGCCCGGGTCGCACCAGGCAAACGTGCTTCTCTTGCAGCAACGGTGTGGAGCACAGCTGTGCATCTGCACGCCCCGCCACATCGATGGCCATATCGAGATTTGCCGACGACAACGCCAGGGACAGGTCCCGTCGCGGCGTGTGGTAGCTCTCAATCCGTATACCCGGAGCGCTGGTGTGTAACTCCGCCATGAGATCCGGCAACAACACCATCTGGGTGTAATCGTTCATGCTGATGCGAAACACGCGGTCGCAGGTGGCGGGCTCGAAGTGGCCGGATTCACGAAACGAGGTGTCCAGCAATCGCAGGGCATCGCGCACGGAACCGATCATATTCTGGGCCACGGGCGTGGGCGTCATTCCCCCGGGCGTGCGCACAAACAGCGGGTCGTTAAAGCTGCGACGCAAACGGGCCAGGGCATTGCTCACCGTCGGTTGCGTCAGGTTGAGCACCTCGGCAGCGCGGGTGAGGTTGCCCTCGGTGTAGATCACATCGAACACAACAAACAGATTCAGGTCCACGCGGTGCAGTTGCATGAGGCGTCTCTTTGCTCATAGATAAAATCTATTTTTAACTATTCTAATAATCAATTTCCTAAATAGCCAAAGCTTGCCTACCCTGACCACCGCATTGGTAAACCACAGCGAAGGACAGCGAGCGATGGATTTTTCCTATACAGCTAGAACGCGGGACGTACTGCAGCAGGTGGAGCGCTTCATGGACGCCCACATCGTGCCCCGCATCCGCGAATACAATGACGCAATCCACGCCGGGCACTACCCCGTGCCATTCATGGGCGATCTGCGCGAACTGGCGAAGTCTGAAGGGCTCTGGAATCTGTTCCTGCCGCACCTTAAAGAGCATGAGCCCGGCACGCGCCTGAGTAATCTTGAGTACGCCCCCATTGCCGAAGCCACGGGTCGCGTATCGTGGGCGCCGGAAGTGTTCAACTGCAACGCACCGGACACGGGCAATATGGAGTTGCTGCACATGTTCGCCACCGAAGAACAGCGCGAGCAGTGGCTCGATCCGCTGCTGAGGGGAGAATTTCATTCTGCCTTCGCCATGACCGAACCGGACGTCGCCTCGTCGGATGCCACCAACATCACCACACTGATTCAGCGTGACGGTGATGACTATGTGATCAACGGCCGCAAGTGGTTTATCTCCAACGCCGCGCGCCCGGACTGCCGGCTGTTCATCCTCATGGGCAAGACGGACCCGAACAACGAGAACATCCATCGCCAGCAGAGCATGATACTTATACCCGCCGATACCGAGGGCGTGGACATCGTGCGCAATCCGACGGTGCTGAACCACACATCGCCCGAGGGCCACTGCGAGATTGTGTTTCGCAACGTGCGCGTACCCGCCCGTAACCTGCTGGGTGAGGAAGGATCAGGCTTTGCCCTCGCCCAGGCGCGTCTGGGACCGGGCCGCATTCATCACTGCATGCGCTCCATCGGCGCAGCGCAGCTTGCCCTGGAGCTGATGATCGAGCGCAGCCTGGAACGCAAGACCTTCGGCAAGCACCTGCACCAGCACGGCAGCATCGCCGAGTGGATCGCCAAATCGCGCATCGACATCGAAACAGCGCGGCTGCTGGTACTCAAGGCGGCGTGGCTTATGGACAACGTCGGCGCCAAGGCAGCGCGCAAAGAGATTTCGATGATCAAAGCCCTGGTGCCCACGGTGCACACCACCGTGACCAATCGGGCGATCCAGGTTTTTGGGGCGATGGGACTCACACCCGACACCCCCCTTGCCGACAGCTATACCTGGGGCCGCGCCCTGCAGTTTGCCGATGGTCCTGACGAGACGCACCTGCAGGCCATCGCACGCATGGAGATCAAGGAAGGACAGGAAAAGCTCGGCGCGTCGGCAGCGTACCTGACGCCACCGCTGCGCTGATTGTCAGTCGCCAGACTGAGCGTTCCGGGGAGACGTCGCCGGCGCCACCACGTCACCGATCAGGCCGCCAACGACGTCATTCTCCAGATGGTAGATATGCCCCGTCGGGCCCAGGTCATCCAGATCGGATACATCCAGCACTTGCACGCCCTCGATCACCAGGTCCCGACTTCGTCCCAGGCGCTCGCCCTGATTGACCAGCTCTGACAGTCTGAGAAGCTTGTCGCCGTCAGACACCACCACGTACAGGTGCTCCGTCGCGGCGCGCAGTCGTGGCAATACATCAAGAAAACGCTGGCGATCGATGTCCGGGGCGACCAGCACCAGGTTCTGCAGCAGGGGATCTGCCTCAAGCGACGCATCCCCCGCCCCCTCAGCCAGTGCCAGTACCACCCTTGAACCCATGCTGTGCGCCACGAGACTCACGTTGTCATGCCCGTAGCGCCGCGAGAGCGCCACAATGGCATCGAGAATTGATCGAAGGCTGTCGGCCAGGCGCTCTTCGTCCCGGCGATAGGTCACCCCCAGCTGGCTTGCGGGCCAGCTGAAGAGCAGCAGGTCACCGCCAAAGCCGGTACGGCGTGCCAGTTGTGCCGCATCGCGACAAGCGCGGTGCAGACCGATGTTGTAGCCGTGAAGGTAGATCAGCAGTCGGCGTGATTCGATGGGAACACCACTGATGAGGTCACCAAGCGGCAGCGCCGTGACCCCCTGCTCTACCACCTCGAACTCACCGTCGTCCTGCAATGCCAGCTCACATCGCCCCGCCGAGAGGTCGGCAACATCGGTGGAATAGCGTACCTGGCCGTCTTCTGCCACCTGCACGGCGCGGGTGGTGAGGAACGACACCAGAACGCGATCACTCTCTTTGGTACCGGCTTGCACAGATAGCCCCTGGATCGACAGGAGCAATACGGTGAGTACAGCCCACGGGGTCACCCGCATGTTGTCGCCGTGCGTCCAACCATCGTTACGCTGACTCAGGGGTTGGTCTTGCGAAGTTTCAAACCCTCTTGGGTCAGAAGCGACCGCAAACGCGCCGGATAGTCCGCAGGAATCGCCCAGAGAATCGAAGACTCGGTGGGCACCAGGCCTCGTTCCTCAGGTCCAAAATCGCTTCGCACGGCCAGTACCAGATCACTGCTCGCCCAGGGATGATTGAACCAGTAACGGTGACCGGTGATGTCAAAGCCTCGACCTTCCCAATTTCGAGACACATCGACAATTTCCAGACGATCGGCAGCCAGCAGCGCCAGCCAGTCCGCATCGGTAAGCTGCCGCTGGTTGCGCTGACCAATACGGGCCCCGCCGCCCATAAACTTTTCGGCCATGTTCAGGGCACCGTCCCGTGATGACATTGTGACGACCACTCGCTGGGCGAGCGCGTTGATCTCGGGAAGCGCCTCAAGAAATATTTGGGTGGGTACATCTGCGGCAGCGTAATACACCGTGCCCAATCTAAAACGGTCCCGCGGGCTCACTCCCAGCGTGTCGTTACGGTTGTGCAGTATCTCCAACGCTTCGGTCACCACCCTGCCACCGGCGCTCCAGCAAACAATGTGAATTCGCCTTGCCACCGTACGTGCGGCCAGCACCTCGAGAAGCGAAGCCAGCGCCGGCGCTGCACGGTAGGCGCGTCGCACATCACCGCCACTGCCATACGAGACAATGTTCTGCCGCGTCGGCCAGGAGAACGCAACAGACGTCATCTCTCTGCCCATAAAGTGATCAAGCTGCGCGGCAAAAACGTTGGCGTTGTAAAAATTCACCTTTGCGCCATGCACATACACGAGCAAATCCTGGTCCGGCGCATCATCAATGGCGCGATTGAGATCATTGACCAGGAAGGCGAGCCCTTCCGCCGCCTGTTCCGAGACGGGCGCGTCGAGAGACGGCTTGAAGGATCCCGCTTCAAGCAGCCCGGCAATGGACAGGTCTACCACATCGGGGCGTTCTTCCAGTCGCGAGTATTCACTCAGGTCGGACCAGGTCAGATTGTCGCCGCCGAAACCGATCAGCGTCATGCCTGCAGAGATCACTTCACTTTCACGATTGCTGTAGTCGATGCGCTGCAGAGAATTTTCGCGCTCCCGGGTCGTGGCATAGTAAACACGTCGCGGCTTCCAGCGCCGATCTTCGGGGATATTATCGAGGGGACTCAGGGACAGTTCAGAGAACAATACGGGCGTGGGCATGAGGGGCTCGACCGGCGGACCGGCACAGCCACCGATACAAAACACCAGTACCAACCAACAAAACAGGCCATTCCAACGACGCACTCTCAACTCCCCATCGACCTTTGTACGTGAAGCCCTTGGCAAGTGTAGGTTATTCCACAGGGCACAACATACTCGTAATACATCACCAAACCGGCCCTCCGATACGTCGAGGCAGGTCAATCCTCAGGACCATCCAACTCCGCAAACTTCGCCGCCATCGTGGGATTTTTGCGCGTGAGCTTCTTGATCGTCACATCCTGTGCCTTGTTGTTCGCCAAGCGCAGATTCCGGTCGGTGCCCAGCAGCGCGTCCTTGGTTTTTTGCAGATGGTTGATGGACTTGTCGATTTCATCGATGGCGGTCTGAAAGCGCCTGGAAGCCAGGTCGTAGTTCTTGGCAAAGGCCGTCTTAAAGGACTCAAGATCATTCTCGAAATTCGTGATATCGATGTTCTGGGCCTTGACCAGCGCAAGTTCACTCTTGAATTCGAGGGCTCCCATGGCGGCATTACGCAGCAGCGTGATCATGGGAATAAAAAACTGGGGGCGGATGACGTACATCTTGGGATAGCGGTGGGACACATCCACGATACCCGTGTTGTACAACTCATTGTCTGCTTCAAGCAGTGAAACGAGGATCGCGTACTCACAACCCTTTTCGTTGCGGTCTTTGTCGAGCTCTTTAAAGAAGTCCTCGTTACGCTTTTTGGTAGCGGTCGTATCGCTCTCGTTCTTCATCTCGAACATGATCGATACGATCTCGATGCCCTCGTCATCCGCATCACGAAAAATATAGTCGCCCTTACTGCCACTGCGCGCGTCGTTGTCTTTTTCGAAATAGGCGTGAGGAAAGGCGGTGGCACGCAGGCGATTGAATTCGGTCTCGCAGTGCTGCTCGAGCGTTTCGCCCACCATCTTGGTACTCAGTCGGGCCTTCATGTCGCGCAGGCGTTCGATGGCTTCGTCGCGGTCTTTAAGTCGCGCTTCGTAGGTATCTTTGAGGGACTTCTCGGACAGTTCTTTTTGCAGCTTCATCTGCTGCAGCCCGCTGCGAAACTCATCGCGCTGCTTTTCGACCTCGCCAACGGCCTGGGTGATCGCCAACTGCCTGGACACATCTGCGGCGTCAAGTCTGGCCTTCAATTCCTGAATCTGGGAGTCCTTCTGCGCCAGCGCTTTTTGCATATCGCCCTGCATCCTGGTCTGCGCCAGTTCCACCGCAGTCTGCTGCTCTCGAGCGGCCAGCTCCAGGCGCTCGTGCAGCTGTTTTTCGAAATCGCTGTCGCGCACCTGTTTGAGAATCTCGGCGTAACCGGACTCATCGACCTTGAAGGCCTTGCCACAGTGCGGGCAGGTAATGTCATGCATAGCGTCAAATCCTGTTAGCGAAGACGCACCGGCAGATGGTCAAAGCCACGAAACAGAAAGGCTTCACGTAATCTGGCGCCGCAGCAGTCAACTTGAAAATCTGGATAACGGGAAAACAGTTCTTCCAGAAATATTCGACCTTCAAGCCGCGCCAGTTCCGCGCCAACACAATAATGGATCCCACCCCCAAACGTCAGGGGCTTCTGCGGCCGAGGACCGATATCAAATACATCAGGCGCTTCGAAGTGACGATGGTCGCGATTAGCTGCAGCCAGAATCGCGAGGATTCGCTCACCCGCGCGAATGCGCTGGTCGCCCAACTGCTGATCCGTGAGCGCAGTCCGATAGGTGGCCTGGAGCGAGGATTCGAAACGCAGAAACTCCTCGACCGCTGGCGCAGCCAAGGCGAGCTCGTCCGCCAGGCGCTGGCGCTGATCAGGGTGGCGACCCAGAAGATACATGCCATTGCCGATCATATGAGCAGTGGTTTCGAATCCCGCGCCAAACAATCCAATCACCGACGTACTTAACTCTTCGGGAGACAGTGTGTCGTTACCCTCCTGTGCCTGGACGAGTGCGGTGGTCAGGTCATCCGCCGGTTGCGATCTTCGTCGCTCGAAAAGCGTGCTGAAGAACTCCGTGAGAAACACCATCTGACGATCAGCAAGCCCCAACTCCTCCGGGTTGAGGGCTCGCGTTTCAAACACCGGAAACGTATCGGCGATGGCCTGATTTAGTCTGAGCAACTGTGATCGAGAGGCCGCATCTTCATCCAGGCCAAGCATGTCGCACATCACCAGCGTTGGAAACAGGTAGGCAAATTCGCTTATAAAGTTCTCATGCCGTTCATCGGCGTAGCGATCCAGTTGCTGCCTGGCGAGCTCCCTTACCCGAGGCTCCATAGCCCGAATACGTTTCAGTGACAGGGCGCCGGATACCAATCCACGCAAACGCGTATGGTCCGGAGGGTCCTGCATAACAAACACACGCGAAAGCCAAGCGTATGCAGGATGGGCGAGCACATCGAAATCCTCGCCGTAAAACAACTGAATGTTTCGTATGAAGTCCCCCTGACCAAACTGCTTATCGACGATAACTCGACGGGCGTCGTCGTAGCGCGTCACCACCCAGAAACCCAAATCTGACCAGTGCACCGGATCGTGCTCCCGTAGAGCAGCAAAGTACGGATAGGGATCTCGCAGGAGCTCCCGGTGCAAAGGATCAAAGCTCTCTACGATCTGCCTTTGCATAAGAGACTCCTATTGGCCAGGGTTCAGCTTTCAAGGCTTCGGGGGCGATACCCGCCGCCACAGCGATCAATGAACACGCTGTGGCTGCCACCAAAATGCGCGGGCACAATGCGCGCGGCTTTTGTTACCGCCCGCTCCAGCACCATCTGTCGGGTTTGCACCGCCCGAGCACGGTCCTCGCAATACACGCTGTTCCAGTCAGGTCGCAGTATCTGCATCGGGTGATGGAGGATATCCCCGGTAAACAGAGCGCATTCTTCGCCAGCGCACACCTCAAGCATCATGTGTCCGGGGGTATGTCCCGGTGTATCGATCATGACCATGCCCGGCAGAATCTCTTCTCCCGGACCGACGAGCACCGCCTGCCCTGCATCAAGAATCGGTTGCACACTATCCTCAAATACACCCGTGTTCACTTCTTTGCCACGCAGTTGGGCGTAGCTATCCAATGCGGGGTCCCAGGTTTCGCGATCGACGCGGGGCAGTATGTATTTGGCGTTTGGGAACGTGGGCCGCCACTGCTGCGATTCGAGTACCGTATTCCAGCCGACGTGATCGATATGCAAATGCGTGTTTACGACGATATCGATGTCTTCGACGGAAAAGCCCGTCTGAGCGAGCTGCTCAAGGTAATCCGTGGCCAGGTTTCCGAACACGGGTATGCCCGGACGCTGCTTGTCGTTACCCGCTCCCGTATCAACCAGCACGCGGTGTTCGCCCGTGTCGATCAGCCAGCTCTGCAAAAAGGCATAGATATATCCTTCGGCATAGTAGGCGGGACTGAAGCTTTCGACTTCTGCCGTAAACGCTTTGTTGTCGAATTCGGCAAACAGATCCCCGGGCGGGGCAAAGGGCCCTTCCCACTCCTGGATGCGCCAGACAGCGTGAGGGCCTATGTAAAATGAGGGTTCCATTGGATACCTCCTATTGCCCCCGAAAAACCGGGCGGCGTTTTTCCCTGAATGCCAGCGCTGCTTCCTGTGCATCATCGCTCATGGCCAATAAACTCTGGTGACGATTCTCCATGGCCATGGCAGCCTCAAGACCCGGCGTATCCAGCGCATGGTTGAGTGCCTCCTTGGTAAGACGCAGCCCCATGGGTGCCACTTCGAGTAATCGTTGGGCGTACTCCCGAGCAGCCGCATCCAGGGCATCCTCTTCAACGATGGCCGCAATAAGCCCCAGATCAAAGGCTCGCTGCGCCTCAATAAACTCACCCGTGAGCAACAGCTGCGAGGCGATAGCCGCATTGACGAGGCGCGGCAGGAAATAGCTGCTTCCCATATCGCAGCCGGTCAGGCCAATGGTCAGATAGGCGGCGTTCATGCGCAGGCTCGTACTTGCCACGCGCAGATCCGAGGCCAGGGCGAGGCTGAAACCACCGCCACAGGCAGCGCCATGTAAAGCCGTTACGATCGGCTGCGGGCATCGCCGCATCGCCGGGTAAATTCGGGCGATTCGGTTCTGAATCGCCCAGACCGCTGACGGTGTTCTGTTAACGGGGGAAAATTCTTCACACTTGAGATCGAGACCACTGCAAAAGTGCCGACCCGATGCCCGCAGCAGCACCACGCGCACCTGGTCATTGTCTATCAGTCCCTCAAAACACGTGACCAGAGCGTCTACCATGTCCGGATTGAGCGCATTGCCCGACTGCGGTCGATTCAGCGTGATCCGCAGCAGGCCTTGCTCTTCTTCCAGCAGCAGCGGCTTTTCACTCATTCGGTTACCTCATTTATCACGATGCCCTGCCTCCAGGTGTTAGCGCAGCGCGATCTTCCCAAGCACAATTTTCTGCAGCCGGCTCGCCGCGCCATCCAGCGTATCTGCGCCCGATGCGAGCGCCTCCACCAGCTCGCCGTAGGACTCTTCCTGGCGAAGCTGGGTCATCGACACCTTAAATCGACGCAGCAGTTCCTGCTCCAGCTCTGTGGCAAACTGACGCTGGCGACGACGATGCAATTCTCCACTGGCGCACAGGCTTTCACGGGCCAAGCTGATGGCCTTCGCCAGCTCCTTTACACCCTTGCCTTCAGACGCGACGGTCTCCACAACGGCCGGACGCTGATGCTCAGGCCGATTGATAATGACCGCGTCGATATCCCGGCGCGTGGACTCAAGCCCTTCACGGTCCGCCTTGTTGATCACAAAGATGTCAGCAATCTCCATCAGACCCGCTTTATTGGCCTGGATTTCATCGCCCCAACCCGGATTCAGCACGACAACGACCAGGTCAGCGGTATACACGACATCCAGCTCTACCTGCCCCACACCGACCGTTTCGAGCAGCACCAGACCCCAGCCGCAGGCTTGTAAAATGCGCCGAGCCACCTGTGTCGCGCGCGCAAGGCCGCCGGTCTCGCTTCTGGTCGCCATGGAACGAATGAACACTCTTGGGTCCATGGCGTGCTCGTGCATGCGAACCCGGTCACCGAGCAGGGCACCCCGACTGAACGGTGACGATGGATCCACCGCCAGCACGGCAGCGGCTCCTGCCTCGGCTATTAAATGGCCGGTCAGGGCGCTCACCAGCGTCGATTTTCCCGCACCGGGTGCACCGGTAAAGCCGATGCAGAGTTGATGCTCTGCGCGATCTGTGGGCGGAGTCAGCGGTGGCAAAGTCGCGCCTCGCTCAGCGGCACTGATAAGTCGGGCCAGCGCCTGGCGATCACCATCAAGCGCCGCCGCAAGCAGCGCCGACAAAACGACGGCGTCGGAACTCATGGCACGTTCAGATGATACCCGTGAGTCGACGGGCGGCCTCGACGATCTCCGGCAGCTGTGATCCCGGAGGATAAACCTCAACGCCCAATGCCTCGAGCTTGCGCTTGGCATGGGGTGGTACAACACCACCGGCAAAGATCGGCACACCATCGCAGGACGATTGAATCTGTTCAACGGCGCGCACCGCAACGTCCACGTGCCCACCAACATTGAGGCCGACCAGGTCGACATCCTCGTCAATGGCGGCCTGAACGACCTCTTCCGCCCTGGCCATACCGATCATGATCACCTCAAAGCCCGCATCGCGCAGCGCGGTCGCCACAATCGTGGGCCCCCGCCAGTGTCCGTCAAGGCCGGTCTTAGCCATGAGAACGCGCTTGCCCGTCGCGCTGGTTGTCGCGCCGGTCGTGGCGTTTGTCGTGGGCTCACTCATCGCATCCTCCTCAGGTCTGGATCGGTGTAGACCAGTCGCCCCACACCTGACGATAGATGTCGCCGATTTCGCCCAGCGTCACCTCGGCTTCAAGGGCATCCATCATCGGTCCCATAATGTTCGCATCGCCCCGACAGGCCTGCTCCAGGGCGCGCATGGCGTCCGCCGCACCCTTCTCATGTCGCTCACGGCGCACCGCCTCCAGACGTTCCAGCGCGACATCAAACGCGTCATCCACTCCCATGAAGCCATCCACTTCAAAGGGCGAAACGTCATCTGTGTGATCCGTCACACCAATGATGCGCTGGCTGCCATCGGCCTGGGCCATGAACTCCTGATGCTGGTTCTCGGCGGCCTGCTGATGCAGCCAGCCCGAATCGAGGCAGGCAAGAAAACCACCCTGAGCCTGAATTTCGTCGAAGAAAGCCCAGGCGCGCTCGATCAACTGGGCCGTCAGGGTCTCGATGTAATAGGAGCCCCCAAGGGGATCCGTCACCGACGCGATATTCGTTTCTTCCTGCAGTATCTGCTGAATGCGCACGGACATCTGGTGCGCGTGCTCCGAAGGGATCGACAGGGCTTCGTCGTAACCACTGACGCCCAGGGACTGAACGCCACCGAGCGCCGCCGCGAGTCCCATCAGCGTACCGCGCACAATGTTGTTGAACGGCTGTTGATACTGCATGCGCGAACCCGCTGTCACGCAATGAATGCGCAGATTGCTCACTTTGGGGTCGGTGATGTCGTAGCGCTCCGCAAGCAACTGGGTCCACATCAGGCGCGCGGCTCGCAGCTTGCTCGCCTCTTCAAACACATCCATGGACATGCGGAAGCTGACGCCGCCACACCCCCGCGCCGCCTTGGCGAGAGGCATGGTGCCGCGTCGTTTGATCTCTTCGAGGTATTCAACCGCATTGGCAAACAGCGCGCCGAGTTCCTGGGGCGCGTTAAGCCCACTGTCGGCGCCGTTATAACCCGCAATGGAGACCGGCACCCAGCGCGGCAGATATTGATCGCAGAACTCGATGATATCCGCATTCAGGCGCAGCCCCGCATCCGTCGGCACCTGCTGTTTCGTCACGCAGCCCAGATAGGTGAGAAAATAATCGCTCTGGCCTGTTCCAGGCAGGCGGGACAGGTCGTAGCCGCGACGCCGGGCCACGGTCCAGTATCCCGCCAGAGCATATGGCGCATGCTGCACCACCGCACCGCCCGCATGCCCGTAGGTCGAGTCGATAGGCAGGTCCCTGAGGCAGATATCGATATCACGAACGCTCTGCATCACGGCACCGGTAAGGCCCACATCCTCACGACGCGCCAGAACCTCTGGATGATCCACGTTGTAGAGATGGTCCGCGGTATTGCGATCATGCTCCATGAGGAACCCGGTTTCGCCCTGCTCAAGCAGGAACTTGATGCGCTCGTTTTCGTCCTCGGGCTTACCAAAACCGCTGAGCTGAAAGATGCGCCACGGCTTGGTCCGGTACCCCGTTGCATAGGCGCCGCGATGGAACGGTGGCTCGCCGGGCGCTGCCCCAAGCACCCGCCGATGACCCTCCGGCACATCGTCCGGCAGGTAGAAACTCTTGAGGGGGATACCCGACGCGGAGGTCCATTTCCGGTCTTCAGGAGGTGTCTGCATGGTTTACACCGTCGCTTGTTATGTTCTTAGGTGACCAAAAGAAGATACAACCGGTTTATGGATTCTGCAAACGCTTAATACTAAAACTTGACTATGAGTTAAAAATTATTACTCTTTGACTCATCCACCGTAACAACAATAAGCCAGCGGGGAATAAACTATGCAGCCGATCCTGGCCTTTGACCTGACCGCCACCGAAAAGGTGTACATCGGTGAACGCGCCGCAAGCGCCATTGCCGCAGAGGCAGAGCGCCTGGACGCTCGGCGGGTGTTCCTACTTACCAGCCGCAGCCTGAAAGAAAACACGGATGAGATCCGCCAAATCGTCGACGCCCTGGGTAATCGCTTTGCCGCAAGCTACGATGGCATGCCGCCCCACGCCCCGCGCAGTGCTGTTCTGGAAGCCGCAAGCATCGCCCGCGATGCGGATGCAGATCTGGTGGTCACGGTCGGCGGGGGATCCGTCACCGACGCAGGCAAGATCGTCACAATCTGCCTGAAGCACAATATTCGCAATGTCGAGGACTTCGACGCCTACCGCGTCTTCGTCAATGATGCAGGCGAGGTTGTGAAGCCCGTGTTCGACGCGCCTGACATTCGAGCGGTCATTTGCCCGACCACCCTGTCCGGTGGCGAATTCAACCCACTCAGTGGAGCCACCGACGAAGCGATCAAGTTAAAGCAGGGCTACGAACAGCGCCTGATGGCTCCCGTCAGCGTCGTGCTTGATCCAGCGCTCACGGTGCACACCCCTGAGTGGCTTTTTCTGTCGACGGGGGTTCGGGCACTCGATCACGCCCTGGAAGCGCTGGGCTCTCTGGAGTCCAATTACTACGCCGATGGGATGGCCGCGAGCGCCCTGTCGCTACTTGGCGACGGGCTACCCCGCGTTAAAGCCGACCCATCGGACCTCGACGCGCGGCTGAAGTGCCAGGTCGGTGTATGGCAGTCAATGCTCCCGCTGCTCGGTGGTGTCCAGATGGGCCTTAGCCACGCTATTGGGCATGTGCTTGGGGGAAGCTTTGATGTCCCCCATGGCTACTGTTCCTGCGTGATGGCCCCATCCGTGCTGGCGTTTAACGAGCCCGTAAACGGGCACAAGCAAGAGCGCATCGCCGCGGCCCTTGGCCATGCGGGAGAACGCGCAGCCGATCTGGTCGATCAGTTTATCCGCAACCTTGGCATGCCCCGCAGCCTGGAAGCGGTCGGAGTCAGCAGCGAGAATCATCAGCTGGTGGCAGAAAACACGATGCTCGACTTCTGGGCCAGGACCAACCCCAGGACCATCGAGAAAGCGGAAGATATCTTGCCCGTACTGAAAATGGCGTCAGAGCAAGGCTGAGCCGACTCCAGGGCATAGGACATAGACACACGATATGACGAGTAGCGGCAGCCTCAAAGAAGAACTCGCGCGATTCAAGCGTCGTCGCATTCGCGAGGAGGCAGCCCACTTGTTCTTTCTGCAGGGCTACGAAGGCACCACCATTGATGCCATAGCGGATCGCCTGAAGGTGACGAAACCGTTCATCTACAGCTACTACAAGAACAAGGGTGAAATTCTCTACGATATCTCCCGTCTCGGAATAACCGTCTCCCTCGAAGCCCTCGACACGTGCCTGGCAGCCCCCGGGAACCACTGGGATCGCCTGAAGCTCATCATTGATCGCGTCAGTCACCTCATTTTCGAAAACGAAGAGGCCCTCGTCGTTTATTTGCGCGAAGAAAAAAATCTGGCAGAGAACCGGGCGAGGGAAATACGGGAGCTGCGCTCGCTCTTTGATCATCGACTGGCGGAGCTTTTGATCGCGGGCAATGAAAACGGGGACTTTGATGTCGACAACCCAAGCCTCACGGCCACCACAATCGGCGGCATGATGAGCTGGGTAGTGCTCTGGTATAGCCCCGGCGGCCACTGGTCCGAGACTGAAGTCATCAGCAATCTTCTGCATAACATCAGCCGGATGGTGCTGCCAAAAAAGAACAGCGACACGGGTGGCGATACGGCATCTGCAGGCAGGACCATGGCCCAACGTCGAAGCAAGGCGCCGTTGCGTCGCGCAAAGTAATGTCAAACGTAACCACAAAGGAGTGCCATCGTGACCGAAACACACCGTGATTCCCGTGTTCCCGACCGCGAAACCTGCGTGGTCCGGTATCTCATTGACCGCTGGGCAGCAGAAACCCCCAACGACGTGTACGCCATATTCGAATCCGGCGAAACCTGGACCTACACCGAATTGCGAGAAAAGGTCCGTGCAACCGCCGCCGGCCTGGCTGCACACGGCGTTGCACAGGGTGACCACGTCGCGGTGTGGCTCTTTGGTGGACGCGAGGGAATCCTGACTTTCTTTGCCATCAACTACCTTGGCGCGGTCTTCGTGCCTTTCAACACCGCGTACAAAGGCATGCTCCTTGAGCATGTGCTGCATAATTCTGATGCCCGCCTATTGGTCGCCAACCGGGATTTGATTCCTCGTCTGGCAGAAGTAGACACGGCAAATCTTGAGGCGGTCGTTGCCGTAGCAGGTGCTCCCGACAGCTCTCCCCTGCCCTGGCACAGCTTCGAAGAGATTGCGCAGAGTGAGGAGTTGCTGCCAGAGCTCATGCATCCGATTGAGCCATGGCACAACCAATCGATTATTTACACCTCGGGTACAACGGGCCCATCGAAGGGCGTGCTCTCGTCCTACCTGCACCTGTTCACCAATGCAGGACCAGAAACCTGGCACTTCGTGACCGGGACCGATCGCTTCCTCGTCAACATGCCCCTGTTCCATATCGGTGGTATGGGCATCATCTCGGTAATGCTCGCCCGAGGGGGCTCCATCGCCGTTATGGAGAACTTTGACACCGAGCGCTTCTGGCCCTTTGTGCGACAGACCGAAACAACAGCGGCCTTTCTTCTCGGCGTTATGGCGACGTTCCTGCTCAAGCAGCAGGCCACAGAGAGCGACAAGGACCACAGCCTGCGCCTTGCCTTCATGGTCCCCATGACGGAAGCCGCCACCGAACTCCACCAACGCTTTGGCATCGATATCTACACCATATTCAACATGACCGAGATTTCCTCTCCCATCGTGTCGGACCCGAATCCAACCAAACGGGGAACCTGCGGCAAGAAGCGTGATGGTGTGGATGTTCGCCTCGTGGACGAAAATGACTGCGAGGTCGGCGTTGGTGAGATCGGTGAGATGTTGGTGCGCACGGATCGACCCTGGGGCATGAATTCTGGCTACTACAAAAACCCGGAAGCGACCGCACAGGCGTGGCGTAATGGCTGGTTCCACACCGGCGACTGTTTTCGTCGAGATGAAGACGGCTACTACTACTTTGTGGACCGGCGCAAAGATGCGATACGACGGCGCGGAGAGAACATCTCATCGTTTGAGGTGGAAGCCGAAGTGGTGGCATACCCCGCGGTGCGCGAAGCGGCAGCCTACGGCGTGCCCAGCGAGCTATCCGAGGATGACGTGATGGTGGCGGTGGCACCCGTAGCCGGCCAGACCATCGATCCTGAGGCGCTGACGCATTTTCTGGTGGAGCGAATGGCCTACTTCATGGTGCCCCGCTATATCCGAATTCTTGACGAACTGCCAAAAACACCCTCGGCCAAAGTGCAGAAACATCTGCTGCGAGGCGAGGCTGTGACCGAGGATACCTGGGATCGCGAGGCCGCCGGCATCAAAGTCAAGCGTGAGGCGCTGAGTGCCTGAGATTCACTTACCTCAATAGCAACAAAAACTGACATCAACGATAACGATAAAACCTCTTGGAGGGGACAATGCAGATAAAACAGAACCTGCTCATCGGTACGGCATTAACCGCCGCCCTTGTAAGCTCGCAGAGCACCCTGGCCCAGGGGGCCCTTGAAGAAGTCGTGGTGACCGCAACCAAGCGCGACGCGAGCCTGGTCGATCTCGCCGCAGCCGCCAGCGTATTGGGTGGCGACCAGATCGGTCCGGGAGGCGTGCAAAACGTACGCGACATGGTGGCCGAGGTCCCCAACCTCTCCATCGGTGATCAGTTTGGCTTCGCCCGCGTGTTCATGCGCGGCATTGGCATGACGAGCATCGATATCGGCGGAGAAGGCGCGGTGTCATTCCTACAAGATGGCGCGATCATTCCACGACCCGCGGCGCAGTTGGTGGGCATGTTTGACCTGGCCCAGGTTGAAGTACTGCGTGGCCCCCAGGGTACGCTGTATGGTCGCGGGGCAACGGCGGGAGCGATCAACCTTGTGACCACCAAACCCGGTGAAGAGCTTGGCGGATACGTGAATCTCAGCCTTGGCAACTACAACATGAAAACCCTCGAGGGAGCGATAGACATCCCCTTGAGCGACGACTGGGCCTTACGCCTGGCGACGAAAATTGAAAAACGTGACGGCTACGGTGACAACCTGTTCACGGGTAATGAAGTCGACGATCGCGACGCTGCCGCCTACCGCGCAACGCTTGCCTACGACCCCGATGCAAACTGGGATGCCACGCTCAGCTATCAGTTCTATGAAGAAGACGACAACAACTTTGCCTTCCACTACTTCGGCCCATCCGCAGGTACCGTCGGCGGTGTGCCACCGGCCGTACCGGTGCTCGGTGGCCGTACCGTGTTCGACGTCGGCGGCACACCCTACGATATTTACTCGGATCAAGAGGCCATCAATGATCGCGATGGCTTCATGGCCAACCTCATCGTCAATGTCGAGTTGTCTGAGGGCGTGAGCCTTCGGTCCGTAACTTCGCTGCAGAATCTTGATCGTTTTCTGCGCGACGACCTGGACTCGACGGAACAGAACCTGTTTGGCCAGAACAACTACACCGAAGAAAGCGACTCCTTCGGCCAGGAATTCACCCTGAACATCGTCCGCGACAACTACAGCGTGCTCGCTGGGGCCATGTATTTCGAAGAGGAGTTGTTCGGTGAGGTGCGGGTTCCCCTGACCAATATCTGCTTTCTTCTTGCCCCGGCACTGTGTGGCACGCCCGTGGGCGACGGTCTTAACAGCGGCCAGTATCTGCAGGATGGCGACGTGGACATCACCGCCTACGCTGCGTTTGTAGAGGCCACGATTCCCCTGGGAGATAAATTCAGCCTGATCGCCGGCCTTCGCTACAACTACGAGGAGCGGGAAGGAACGGGGACGTTTATCTTCGATGCCATCGGCCTAAACGTACCCACTGATGCGGAAGCCGACTGGGACGAGATCACACCACGTATCACGCTTGAGTACCGGCCCAATGACAACATGCTGCTCTATGCCACGTATAACGAGGCTTTCAAGTCAGGCGTAATCAACACCGGGAGCCTGAGCCCGCCCCTTGATCCCGAAACCGTGGACGCCTTCGAACTGGGCTGGAAGGGCCAGTCAGCGGATGGCAGCCTCTCCTACGCAGTCGCCGCGTTCCTGTATGACTACCAGAACCTGCAGATCTCCTTTGTCGATGAAAACAGCACGGTGAGCACCATCAATGCTGCCGAGGCCGAGAACTACGGCGCTGAACTCGAGCTGAACTACGCGTTCTCGGATGCCTTCAGCATCGATTTCTTCGCGACTTACCTGAGCGCGGAGTATGAAGAGTTTATCAACGGCGACTACGCCAATGGTTTCGTCCTGGTGGATCTGAGTGGCAACACGCTGCCCAATGCGCCGGAATATACTTTCAAGCTGGGGGCGACCTACCAGACGGCAGTCGGCGATGGCCATCTGCGCCTACGGGCAGAGGGCTACTATCAGGATGATGTCTACTTCACCGAGTGGAACCGGGCTGACGCCTTCCAGGACAGCTACGGGCTGATCAATGCCAGCGCCGAGTACAGCTTTGGTCCCGGCGGCAACTGGATGGTGAGTGTCTGGGGACGAAACCTCAGCGATGAGGAAGTTATTTCCAATAACATTATCACCGCACCACTTTACAGCTCCCTGCGGGTTGGCTCTATGCTGCCGCCAAGAACCTTCGGTGTAACCGGTTCCTACGCCTTCTGAGGCCTAGCGGGCCGGGGTCAGGTCTACGACCATAGCCCCGGCCCGCGCTATCATTTTGTTCGTCAGCGCACGGTGCGCTTAGTTGAGGTAAATCCTGATACCCTCGCTCCGATGAACCGCATCCTCCTGGCTCTACTACTGACAGTTGGAGCCCTGTTCCTGACTGCATGCAACACGTTGTCGTACTACCACCAGCTTACGCGCGGCCATCTCGAAATTGCCCGCAAGGCAACGCCGCTCCATGAGGCGATCGCATCTTCAGACCCTGCCACGGCCTCGAAGCTGGCGCTGGTCCAGCGCGCCCTGGCATTCGCTGAACAGGAGCTCGGCCTCGATGCCAATGGCAGCTACGAACGCTACGTCGACCTTGAGCGAAGCTATGTACTGCACAATCTCTATGCCGCAGAGGAATTCTCGACGGCGCTCAAGCACTGGTGCTACCCGGTGGTCGGCTGCGCCGCCTATCGCGGCTATTTTGATGAGGCGTTACTGGAACAGGAGCGATCACGGCTCAAACAACTGAACTACGATACCCATAAAAGCCCCGTGACCGCCTACTCCACGCTGGGATGGTTCGACGATCCTGTGCTCAACACATTTTTAGCGCTCCCGGAGTACCGACTCGTTGGGCTGCTCTTTCATGAGCTGGCGCACCAGCGGCTTTACGTGAAAGGCGACACGGAGTTCAACGAGTCCTTTGCCACTGCGGTGGAACGAGCCGGGCTACGCGCGTTCTATCGCAACTCCCTGGGGCCAGAGCTTGCCCACTACCAGGCCCATGCCGACACCCTCAATCGCATCGATGCGCTGGCCCAAAGCACGCGGGACCAGTTGGCCGAGCTTTACCACCAGCCTATTGCCGACGCCGAAAAACGCGCGCGCAAAACCGCTATTCTGAAATCCACCACCGCAACGTATGAACAACTTATCGGGCGCGACGTCGACACGCTAAACAATGCGAGTCTGGGCGTGATCAATACCTACGGAGCGCTGGTACCCGCCTTTGAGAAGGTGCTGGATTCTGTGCAGGGCGATCTACGCCTGTTCACAACGATGATGCGATCTCTGGAGCCGCTCGACGTCACGGCGCGGCGCACCTGCTTGAGGGACTGGGGCGAAAATCGGGCTGCATCCGAGACTCAGTCAGTCTGCCCGCCGCGTCTGACGCTTGAGACACCGTAGTCCCACTCCTATACTCCTCTGGTATCAACGCGGGTTAGACGCTGTCCAGTTCCGGCCCACACAGCTCCCGCAAATCCCCTCGGGGCCGAAGCGAGAGCAGCCACCCCTGGCTTAGCGGTCTCGCCGGGTTACGCAAAAAGGGATTTGTCCATGATCACCAGACCATTTCTGACCGCAACCTTGTTACTGCTTGTGCTTAGCGGCTGCAAAATCGAATTGAGTACAACGGCGGGCGGACGCATCACAACAAATTCCGGCAACTTCAGCTGCCTGCCCGAACAATCCTGCCCCGTAATCGAGGTGAGCGACACGAACTTCGACGAGACCTTTGTTGCCGTACCTGACCAGGGTTTTGTCTTTGACGGCTGGCGTAAGCGCCACTACGGCCTGTGCGGCGACCGCACGGACGACTGCCGACTGTTTACCAGTGGATTCGCCGGCAACAATACGCTGCTGTCGGTTCTTGAAAGTGATCGCACGTTCTTTCTGGAAGCGGTATTTCGTGAACAGGGCGTGAGCGGCACCGCGCTGTCCCTCACCGACGATGATCGCCCCTCGACATCGCCCTGCCCCAACCAGGACGTGCTGAAGGACGCTGGCGAACTGGCCTCGTTCCGGGACGCGGTACTGACCGGTGCTCTCGCGTTTCGCGATGTGCCGTTCAGCAGCGGCGATCCCGACAACTTCAAAAAGAAATGTGGTTTCGAGGAGTTCTGGGACCCCGCCGCCAATACCAAAGACGTTTCGCCGATGAGCGTTGGCATCACATCGGTGAACATTTCCCAGCTACTGAATAACGGTAACGCCGGTATCTGCGCCACGGGTTCATCACCCTCGAACTTCCTCAGCGGCTTCCCCCAGGCCGGGGTCTATCGCACCGAATTCAAGGCGGCAAAGGGAGGCACCAACTACCTGGTGCGCCTGCGCAGCACAGTGAGCGGCAGTGCGGCGGGCAACGAATTCCTGACCGAATCGATCAGCGGCGATGACATAGAAAACAACGTGCAGTACCGCGTGAACGGCAAAGTCGCGAAGCACGATAACGTGTTGACCGCCATGCTGAACGCGTTGACGCCCAGCGGCGATGCGGTGCAACTGGACGTCCTGCGTAGCGGCGGTGGTGATGTCATTCTGAGTGTGGCGGTCGAAGTGATCTGCGTCGCCAAGAGCTGACGGCGGGCAACAGGGTCAGATTGCAGACAAAGGCCAGCAGCAGCCCCATGGGCGTCAGCATCCCGATGAATCGGTTGGACTGAATACCCGAAAGCAGCATGGTGGCCGTCGCCAGCGCCAGTATCACGGACGTGGCCAGCAGCGCAGGCCCCGCGTTCACTGCGTTGCGACGCCAGCGCCCCCGACGGCTTTTGCCGCGCCCCCAGATCATGTGAATCGCATCATCGTTGGCGAGCCCGAGCAACAACGCGGGCACGGGCAATAGCGCGACGGACCAGGGTATCTGCATTGAGGCCATACACCCGCCTACGACCAGCAGCGGCAGCAACGTACCTGCCAATCCCGCCAACGTGAGTACTGGGTCCCTGACCGCCAGCAACAGCACCCCAACGATGATCCCCAGGGAGCAGACAAAGCCAATGACCAGATTCTTCAGTCCCAGCGCTTCGACCTGGTGGGTGTAAAAACCCGGCCCCGACAATGTGAGGGTGTAGTTCGGCAACGTGTCTTCAGCAAAATTACTCACCCACGCAAAGATCTCGCTTTTGCGCCTGAAATCTGCGGCTGTGAGATACCACTGCAACCTGACGGCGCCCTGACTGTACCAAGGTGTTATCTGCGCTAGCGGCGTGATCGCATCACCCACCATAGCTTGCGAATCACCGGCGTCGTTCTCGAGCAAGCGGCGCAGCTCGGACTCCTCGACCAGAGCGAACGGCAGAATGACCCGGGCCTCGTCAATGGTGCGTAAATAATTGGCCGTGAACATGACGGCACCGAACAGGCGGTCAGCTTGGGCCGCTTCTTCACTCTTCGGCCGTAGAACCACCTCTACCGGATTCAGGTCACTCCCCGTAAGCGCCCGCATCCGCTCGATATCCCGGGCGATGGGCCGATGCGGCGCAAAAACCTGTGGGTAGTCACTGCCAATGGGTAAATCGCTCAACACCCCAACGGACAGTGCCGCGACAGAGACCCAGAGCGTGATCACCTGCGCGGGCCATCGTTGAGCCACACGCGCAAGACTCAGGGACAGGCGCGCCGGCCAGCGCGGCAATGTGCCAATGGTGTCGGCGCTCGCCAGTACTCGCGTCCCCAGGGTAAAGGTCAGTGCAAAGGCGATGACGGTACCGATAGCTGCCCAGAAACCAAAGCGGGCGACCAGCGGCGACGCATCCGCCACCGTCAGCGTCAAAAAACAACCCGCTGTCGTCAGCGTGGTCAGCAGGCAGGGAATGACAACGCGTTTTGTAGCACGCGGGGCTCTACGCCTCCCACGCTGTGTATCCAATGCCGCCGCCACGTACAGATGAAATACATCCAGCGTGGCAATCGCCCAGATCACGGGCAGCAGTGACACCAGCAATGCATTGATCTGCGGCTCCAGCAGGTACTGCAGTGCCAGACAGAACATCGTGGTCACCGACGTCATCGCCAGCGACAACCACAGCGCGGACCAGGACCGGAAAAATGCGTACACAACCCCCACGCTGGCGACGATAAGCAGTGGCAGCATCAGTCGGGTGTCGGCCCGGGCCATCTCCCAGGAGGCGGCGCGCAACCGTGGAACACCGACGATGGCGGCTGGATACTTTGGCCCCAGATGCCGCGATACAACCTGATCGATGCCACGCTGTAGGGCGCGCGCAGCATCCAGACCTCGGTTCGTTGCGTCGGTCCACACAATCACAAGCTCAGCGTCCAAAGCCAGCCTGCCCTGCAAGTCCAATGCGTCACCCCGAGAACGGGCGGAGTGCGTGGCAAAGGTTTCTTTGACCCCCGGCAGCGATGCGAGATCGTTCTGCAGACGCGTGAGCACCACGGGGTCCACGGGCTGATCTGCATCCAGAGCGATCAGCACAGGCTCTGCATCGGCCCCAAAAAGTTCGCGAAGCGCTTGTACGCTCGCTGCCTGATCTGCCGACAGCATCTGTTCCAGCGTCGGCGAGTCATTGACCACCATGGCGTCGATCAACGTTTTCGCCCCAAGCAGGCTCACCAGAATCAGGGCTATTGTGAACAGTGTGTATCGAAGATTTTTGATCGGCGTGCTTCCTCTGCTGGAGCAAGCTTACGTGTTTGGGGAGTCAAACGCTCATGGCCGACAGATAGCCGGGCCAACTCGCCGGCTACGTCGACACGAGTTCTTCGGCGACGCTTTTGAGATGGTCCACAAACCAACGCAGCGCCCTGCCCCGGTTGTCCTTTTTCCACACCAGAAAACTCGGTGTCGGCTCCGGCTCGTGTTCCATCGCAACCGCCACCAGCCGACCACTGGCAAGCAAGTCACCAACGCGCTGCCGGGGCAGGTAGCCGCCACCAAGCCCGGCGACCTGTGCGGCAATTTTCTGTTCAAAGTTCGCCACCAGCAGACGCGGCTGACGATCGAACACCCGACGCGTCAAAGCCGGATGGTCCCGAGATGAGTCCTTCACCACGACAATCCGGTGCTGCACGTGTTCGGACTCGGACACCACACCCTTCAGCGTTGCCAGTGGATGGTCATGGGCTACGGCATACACCCAGGGCGTGCTCAAGAATGGCTCGACACACAGTCCGTGACGATCCACGGGCTCATCCGGTGCGCCGACAACGA